>JAITPV010000117.1 GCA_031289275.1 Tannerella sp. | reverse complement strand
TAAACACCATAATTGATAAGCGTTTGCGAAGTGCCACCGAATACAGGCCCCGAAGCGGAATTAATGGAATAGGCATCCGTGAACTGGAATGCATTGATACGGTCATTACCGATCAAACCTTTAGCGCCCCTGATCTTCAAATTGTCTACGAATTGCAAAGCGGATGAATTTTTAAAGAATGATTCTTCCGAGATTCTCCATCCGGCTGACACCGACGGGAAGAATCCGAAGCGGGTTTCTTTCGGGAAGCGGTAGGAGCCGTCGTACCGAAAAGAAAATTCCAATAGATATTTACTGCTGAATGCATAGTTGATCCTTCCGACCACACTGCGTCGCGCTTCGTTGAGGACGCTCGTCCCACTGATGGTCTGATTGGCTGTTCCGCTGGCGTACAATTCATCCTTAATGGTAGTTGAAAAATCTTGCCGGCTACCGTTCAGGTTGTCCCCGGTTTCTTCGGATTGTTCAAAAAGTAATAATGCTGCTACATCGTGCTTCTTGAAAGTATGCGCATAATTCAACGAAATATTGTAATTGAACGCATTTAATTGTCTGACTTCTTCCGATAAAGAGATTGTCCCTCGCTGATTGATAGAGGTGACGTTCCCCTCTGCATCTTCCTGATACAAGGCAAAAGGGGTGAAAAATCTCTTACTGAAAAAAATTTGTTTATAAAGGGAAGCATTTCCCTTCAACGAAAGACCTGGTGTAATAAAAGGCAGCCGGTAGTCAAAAAACAGGGTGCCCTGATATTCTCCGGTAGTTTGCCTGTCATATCCGGACGATTTTATATCTTCCAAAGGATGTTCACCTCCCGTATCGGCAGGCTTTCCATCAGGATGATAGGGCGATTTGAAGGTTGGTTGTACCCATAGAAGATCATTAAATATTTTAGATACGCCATTTCCCGGCGTATGATAGTTCATTTGACGTCCTTCCAAATTTGCGCCAACGTCCAAATGTTGAGTAATTTTGGCATCTACATTAGCCCGGAGATTATAGCGCCTGAAACCGATATTGTCGAACATACCGTCTTGATTCAAATATCCCAGCGACATAAAATAACGAATCATTTCCGATCCTCCATTGACCGACAGATTGTGTTGTGTCTGCATACTGTTCTTTTTCATGGTTTGATCATACCAGTCAGTCCCGACTTTTCCTGATTGGAAGTCAGCCATTTGCTGATCTGTAAAAAACATGGACGCCTGTGCCGGATTACTGGGATCATATCCTTGATTCCTCATCGCCTGGTTGCGCGTATATGCCCACTGGTATGCATTCATCAGTTCCGGATATTGGGTTGGTTGTTGTATGCCAACCATGCCGGTATAACTGATTTTAGGTTTACCTATAGTTCCCCGTTTGGTTGTGACCAGAAATACGCCGTTGGCTGCCCTTGCTCCGTAAACAGACGATGAAGCATCCTTCAATACCGAAATACTCTGAATTTCATTAGGATCAATATTGGAAAGATCACGACCGATAATTCCGTCAATCACGATCAGAGGCTGATTGTTATTTAAAGTACTCAAACCCCTGACTTGCAAATCCGAACCGCTACCGGGTAGCCCGTTCTTGTTTGTAGCAATGACTCCTGAAAGACGCCCCGCCATTGCATTAGTAAGGTTTGCCGAAGGGGTTTGTGTCAGTTTCTCTGCTGAAATAGTTGATACCGACCCGGTCAGATTCACTTTTTTCTGTGTTCCATACCCTACTACCACCACTTCATCCAGCCCAAGCGAGCTTTCAGCCAGGATTATTTTCAGGTCTGTTTGGTCGCCTACTACTAATTCTTGTGCATTATATCCGATAAAGGAAACAACAAGCGTGGCATTGTTGCTGACGGCAAGGGAGAATCGCCCGTCCACATCCGTAACTGTTCCATTCGTCGTTCCTTTCTCCACCACATTAGCGCCGATGACCGGTTCGCCGTTGGTATCCGCTACTACTCCGGTGATTCGTTTGCCTTGCTGTTGCGTAACAAGCTGTACCGGAGCATGGACGGTTTTGCGAACAATAATGTTCTTTTCCTTGATTTCATACGACACATCCTGTCCATAGAGGATTTGTTTGACCACTGCATCAACAGGCTGGTCTTGCGCCTTGACGGAAATCACCTTCCGCGTATCCACATCTCCGGATTCAAAAACAAATGAATATCCATAGTTCTTCTTCAATGTTTCAATGGCGTTTTTTACTGTTGTATTACTTAAACTGAGGTTGATATTTTGCGCAAACAATAACGTTAGATTAAGGCAAAACATCACCATTATCATAAAAATGACTCTTCTTTCTTGTTTCATAAATTTACTGATATTATGAATGTTAATAAATTAATTTGGGGTGAAAGTGATTTTTTTACTATTTTTGTCGTCACTTTCGGAATCTTTTTGGCAGATGACCGAAGCAAAGGGAATCGGGGGAGAGATGATCAGCCTTTTCTCTCGATTCTTCTTTTCCGCTCGGTTTAGCGTCGGTTTTTAATCAGCTTGTGTTCATGACTGTTGGTATTAAAGGGTTATAAACTATTTTAATGTATAGCGCTTAGCACTATTTCTTTTCCCTGCATTGTATATTTTAACTTGTTTGTGGATACCAGCAGGTTCAATATTTCTTCTATCGTCTGTTCTTCCCGTGTGAAATCGCCATAGAAACGTGACGTCTCCAGCGATTTGTCGGCAATCCGAATGCTTACATTGTAGCTTCGTTCCAATTCTTTAATGATATCCGGCAACAGTTCTTCGTCAAAGAAGAGGTAACCGTTTGTCCAGGCAACCGCAGATTGCGCTCTGTGCTGCAAGACACGCATTTGTCCCGTTTTCTTGTTTAAAAACACTTTTTCGTCAGGAGACAAACTCACCTTCTCGTTCTTTCCGATAGCATTATCCGCCGTCACTTTACCTTCTATTAAACTGACAATGGCTTCTTCATTATCAGGATAATTGCTGAAATTAAACTTGGTTCCCAATACATTGACGTGCAATTCTTCCGTCTTCACACGAAAAGGTTTCTTTTCGTTTTTAACCACTTCAAAGTATCCTTCTCCCGTCAGATAAACAGTACGTTCATCTACTCCAAATCCCTGTGAATAGGTGATTTTCGAACCTGCATTCAGCCAGACAAGCGTTCCGTCCGGAAGATACATTTTGATCTTTGACCCCAGGGGCGCTTCTATCGCCATGTCGGCAAACCGGCTTTTCAATTGTTCGCCACCCTGCCGGTAGGATGCATAGGAAACGATTAACAGCAAGGCAACGGCTGCCGCACCATATAGCAGACGCAGGGCGGTTTTCTTTCCGGCCTTGCGACGGTAGTGCGTACGATTCAGAAAACGTTGACGGGCTTTGTCTTTATCGAACTGATCCGCATGATTAACACAGGCGCTTGCAAACCAGATCTCCCGCATGGCCTGAAAACGGGCTTTGTCTTCGGGAGACGTCCGTATCCGGCGTTGCAGTTCATCCATGCCTTGCGCGTCCAATTCATTTGATAAATAGGCTACTATCAATTCGTCAAAAAGTAAACTGTTTGCTTCCATATTTGTAAGACAGTTTAAAAAAGAGGAGGGGTAGTGAAAAAATGATATTTAACAAAGAAAAACTTGAACTACAAATATTCCGCCAGATCGTTTTTTAACCGCGCAAGCGCATTTTTAATATGATACTTGACCGTATTGATGGAAATGCCCGATTCCCGGGCAATCTGTTCATGGCTCTTGTCCTCATACCGGCTCTTCCGGTAGACATTCCGGCAATCTTCCGGTAGATTTTCAACACATTGTCTGATTTTTTCTTCCAATTCGCTTTCCAGCAAAACAGCTAACGGATATTCTGATGATTGCGCGTATTGAACGGATTCACTTTCTTTTGCACTCATGGACGAGAACGTTACTTCTCTCCGTTCCCGCTCAAGTTTGAG
>JAITPV010000075.1 GCA_031289275.1 Tannerella sp. | reverse complement strand
AGCGAGGGAGTCGCCATATCCGACCCGATTATCTTTGAAGACAACCGCCTCATCGGCAATGTCAATCTGCTTACCATCGGCGAAGGATACGGTATTTGCAGCAGTGTTTGGATGTATCGTACAAAAATGGAGAAAATAGAGCATGACAGCGAATTTTTCCATCCTGTCCGCCTCGGCTTCTGGTATTGGGATACATGGAACAACCGACTGGTTGATACGGAATGGACAGGTATAGGTACAAGTGAAATGACGCCCCATTTCTATGGCGGAACCGGTCGGATGGAGATTCGCTACGGCGAATCCAAGACCCTGACGGTGCGAGGTCCAAACGGTGCGCCGCTGACCTACCGGCAAATCACGTTGACCACACCGGACGACAATTACGTCCAATCCCTTCAAACAGACGGAAGCGGCAAACTCACCTTCGACCTTCTGACTGTGCGCCATTTCAAATACGGCAACAGTCAGGAAGTGGGAGGAATAACCGGCGCTCCCACGCGAACGGACTATCGTCAATACATCTTTAACGCATCCGGCTACAAGCCGTACAACATTTCACTCACAGAGTTGAAGAATGCCGATGCTCTCACATTGGAATAATTTTTATTTACTAAAGGGGACTTTGGCCAATCATACCTGCGTCCGTGACGAAAATTTTTTTGGATACGCATCCTCAGACATCCTTATTTTACAATATGGATACGATTTTATCGGTATTTCAGAGGCTTAGTATTGGAAGTCTGAAGATAATGCGTATATTTGAACCCGAACAAATAAAACGAACGGCGAAGCATACCGTATATGAATTAATTTTTAGAACTAATGAAAAAGATATTACATCGAATCAGAGCATTTCTGTACAAGAACTTGCTGACCGGCGACCCGAATGATTACAGCATACGGGTTGCATCCGAACGCTCCCTGAACACGAGGGAAATCTGCAATTCCGCTGCCGACCGTGGTGGCGCTGACATCTCGGCCGCAGCCATGGAACATGCCGTCGAACTTTGGCTCGCCGAAATGGGCTATCAAATCCTGGATGGGTTCTCCATCAACACGGGATGGTTTACGGCTTCGATACACATCAAAGGCGTCTGCAAAGCTCCCGATGAGCACTATGATCCCGAAAAGCACACCATCGTTGTTGAGTTCCACCAGGGCATGTTGATCCGCAAGGAAATACCGAACATCACCGTCGAATTTCAAGGCCCGGCCAACGTCGGCGGACACATCGGACAGGTGGTAGACCTCAAGACCGGTTCCATCAACGACATGCTCACACCCGGTCGCAACCTGCGTATCAGCGGCGAAAAGATTAAAGTCATCGGCGAGAACAGCTCCGTCGGCATCTATTTCTGCAACCCGGCCACAAGCACAAATGTGAAAGTTGATCCGTCGGATATCATCATCAACAACCCTTCGGAAGTGATTATCATCATCCCACAGCTTGACAACGGCTCGTATCTGCTGGAAATCATCACGCAGTACACCCCAAGCAATCTCCTGAAGAACCCGCGTTCAATTCGGTTCAACGAACCGTTAAGCGTGAAACAATAACACGCCAAAGTTCGGAATCCCCGACCTGCTACAAATCATATATTTTTGTAAATTCATAAGAGTGTATCTCATCGCCCGATGAGATACACTCTTATAGAGCGATGAGAGATGTTCTCATAGAGCGATAAGAAACACTCTCATCGAGCGATGAGATTTGTTCTCATGAAATGAAGATAGATAATCTCATTGAGTGACAATGGGTTTGGAATAGGAGAGGATTAGGGGTTCCATCGGGGATTACAGTCCGGTGGAAAGACCGTTCCGCCAACCCTCTCGCATCCCGTGCGGGATGCAACGTCTAATGTACGATGGCTGTTTCTACCGCACGTTCATTCTTGACGGAAGTATGATTCAAAACATAGTCGTTCTTATTTTTTTATTCCGTTCCGGATCAGGAGCGCGTCAATCGCAGGTTCCTGACCGCGGAAACGTTTGTATAAGACGTCCGGCGCCTCTGTACCCCCCTTGACGAGGATGTGTTCGCGGAAGGCGGCAGCCGTTTCCCGGTTGAAAATACCGGTAGCTTTGAAGACCGAAAAAGCGTCGGCATCCAGCACTTCCGCCCATTTGTATCCGTAGTATCCGGCCGCGTATCCACCCGAAAAGATATGACCGAAATTGCTGCTCATCAGGGCGCCGGAGACGGCCGGAAAAATGACGGCACGCTGCCGGGCTGTTGCTTCAAATTCGGCTACATCGCCGTCGAAAGGTTCCGTCAGCGTGTGCCAGGCCATGTCCAGCAGACCGAAACTTACTTGGCGGCAACATTTATATCCGGTATTGAAATTGGAGGCGTTCACTAAGTTACGTACCAGTTCGGAAGGGATTTTCTCGCCCGTCAGGTAGTGTGTAGCGATCTGATCCAGGAAAGGCTCTTCGTTCAGCCAGTTTTCCATGATCTGGGAGGGCAATTCCACAAAATCCTGTACGACATTGGTGCCGGAGAGGCCGGCGTAAGTGACGCCGGTCAACATGCCGTGCAGGGCGTGGCCAAATTCGTGCAGGAAGGTATTTACTTCTTCGTAGGTCAGTAGCGACGGTTTCGTTCCGGCCACCGGACGGGTAAAATTCATCACGATCATGACGTGCGGACGGTGTTCCCCCCCTTTCCCGTCCCTGTATTGAGGTTGGATGCCGTTCATCCATGCGCCCGCCTGTTTGCCTTCGCGCGGAAAGAAATCGGTGTACAAAACCGACAGGAAACGCCCTTTTTCATCGAATACCTCGTAGGTTTTTACTTCCGGATGATAGACCGGGATTTGGTTGTTTTCCTTGAACGTGATGCCATACAGTTGCGTGGCCAGTCCGAAAATACCTTTCGTCACCCGCTCCAGTTCAAAATACGGTCGCGTCATTTCGTCGTTGACCTCGAAGCGGATGTTTTTCAACTTTTCCGAATAATAACTCCAATCCCAGGGCATAAGGGTGATATTTGCTTTTTCGAGACCTGCGGCAAAGCCCTGGACAGCGTTGTATTCGTTGATCGCTACCGGTTTGTAAGCCTCCAGCAGTTGCTCCAGCAAACGGTAGACGTTCCCGGCGTTTTTAGCCATTTTATCTTTCAGTTCATATTCCGCATGATTTTTATATCCTGTCAGTTGTGCAATTTCACGGCGGATGTTGACGATTTTTTTGATATTATCCTTGTTGTCGTATTCGTCGTTTTGATTGCCGATGTTCAAGCGAGCACGGTACATTTGTTCACGCAACGACCGGTTGTCCGCATATTGCATGAATGGGACGTAACTTGGTTCGGAAAGTGTGAACAGCCATCCGGTTTTTTCTTTGTTTTGGGCTTCCGAAGCAGCCGCTTCGCGGATACTTTCCGGCAATCCGGCAAGGTCTTTTTCGTCGGTCACCAACAGTTCGTAACGGTTCAGGTCTTTCAACGAATTTTGGTCGAACGCAAGATTTAACCGGCTCAATTCCATGCTCAACTGTCGGAAACGCGCCTTTCCTTCCGGGGTCAGGTTCGCGCCGTTGTCGGCAAAGGCATCGAAGGTTTGTTGCAGTAATTTGGCGTCTTCGGTAGAAAGATTCAGAGACGCTTTTTGATCATACACGGCTTTTACACGTGCAAACAAGGTTTCGTTCAGGAAAATATTATTCTGACAGTCTGACAGCTTTGGCGAAATTTCCTGCGAAATATCCATCATAGCGTCGTCCGCTTCCGCCCCCAGCACGGCAAAGAAAGCCGACGTCACCCTGTCGAGAAGCATTCCGCTGCGTTCCAATGCGACGATGGTATTTCCGAACGTCGCCGGCTGAGGATTCTGTACGATAGCTTCCACTTCTTTTTCCAACTGCCGGATGCCTTCATCCACCGCCGGGAGATAATGTTCGTGTTTGATCCTGTCAAACGGGAATGTTTCATGAGGCGTATGATACGCTCTTAACAAAGGATTTGCTGCATAGCTCATATGGATATAACATAATGTGAATAAAATAAATGCGATCTGTTTCATTGTGTTTGTTTTAATGGGTTTATCTGATTTCTAATTGCTTCGGGCAGGAAAAAACGGACATCTTTTCCCTCTTTCATTGCCTCGCGAATAAAGGAGGACGAGATTTCCAGTAAGGGCGCGTTGACTGTGCGAACTTGCGGCAGATGGCGCGGGATCACCGGTTCATACCCTTTGCGGGGATAGATCAGGACAGGAAATTCTTCCAGCAGGTTGTGTACGTCTTTCCATTGATCCATAATTTCCCAATTATCGGCGCCGACAATCAAATGAAAGCGGTCGTCCGGATAGTTCGTTTGAAGCGCCCGGAGCGTCCGGATAGTATAGGACGGCCGGGGCAGGGACGCTTCGAAATCGCTTGCTTTGAATTTGGGATAACCGGAAATAGCGGCTTTAACCAGATCAAAACGCAGCCGGAAATCCATCAAATTCTTATTTTCTTTCAACGGGTTTTGAGGCGTAACGAGAAACCAGATTTCAGCCAGGTCTTCGTATTCACACAACCAGTTGGCCAAGGCCAGATGGCCGATATGCACCGGATTGAATGAGCCGGAAAAGATACCGATTTTTTTCATGCGTTCAGGAATTGCCGTACCACTCGAAAGGCTTCTGCTTGTGCAGTTTCTATTTTGTCATTTACGATGACAACGTCAAACGCCGAAGCGAAACCGAGTTCGTATCCGGCTTTTGCCAGGCGGTTTTCGATGATTTCGGGCGCGTCGGTTTTCCGGTTTTCCAGACGGTTGCGCAGTTCTTCGAGGGACGGCGGCCGGATAAAGACGGACAAGGCCCTTTCGCCATAATACTTTTTGATGTTGCATCCGCCCACGACGTCCACATCGAAAACGACATGCTCACCGTCGGCAGAAATCCGCTCTGCTTCCGACTTCAACGTGCCATAAAACAGGCCGTTGTACACTTCTTCGTATTCGAGAAACTCGCCGGCTGTGATTTTATCTTTGAACTCGTCCGGCGTCAGAAAATAATATTCCACGCCGTTTTTTTCGTTGCCGCGAGGTGCACGACTCGTTGCCGAAACGGAAAACCGCAGAGGCAGTTTCTGTCTTATCAGGTAGTTGATGATCGTGGATTTGCCTGAACCGGAAGGGGCTGAAAAGATAATGAGTTTGCCGTCCATATGATTATAACACGTTTAACACTTGCTCTTTGATTTGTTCCAGTTCGTCTTTCATCTGCACAACGATTTTCTGCATTTCGGCGTGATTGCTTTTAGATCCAAGCGTATTGACTTCGCGTCCAATTTCCTGGGCAATAAAACCCAGTTTCTTTCCTTGTCCGTGACCTTGGTTCAACGTATCGATAAAGTACTTCAAATGATTGTCCAGGCGTGACTTTTCTTCGTTTACATCCAGTTTTTCGATGTAATAAATCAATTCCTGCTCGAACCGGTTCTCATCATAGTCTACTTCATTGATTTTCTTTAAATTTTCCAGGATGCGACTTTTTATTTTCTCCATGCGATCACCTTCGTAACGATCAATCTGCAAAAGTAATTCCGCTATATTTGCAATTTTCCCTTCAAATAATTTTTGCAGCATGGCGCCTTCCTGTGTCCGGAAGCTGATTAGTTGCCGGATGGCTTCGTCAATAGCGTTGTGAATGGTTGCCCACTCCGATTCATCCAATTCGGCAATATCGTTTTTAATCACATCCGGCATCCGGAGTAACATTGGAAACCAATCGGAAGGCTCGGCCAGATGCAGGTGTTCCGACAGCGTTTTGATTTGCTCAAAATAGCTTTCCACTACCGGGAGATTGATTTTGGCGGTTGTGTCTTTTCCAATGTTTTCGATGTAGATGGAGAACTCTATTTTGCCTCGCTCCAACGCCTGTAACAGTTCATTCCGAATCTCTATTTCCTTTTCCCGATAAACGGCGGAAATACGCGCATTCAAGTCAAATTGTTTACTGTTTAGCGACTTGATTTCTATTGTTACCTTTTTGGACGGAAGCTCGGCGGTAACTTTTCCGAATCCGGTCATAGACTGTATCATTTTTCTGAAATTTGCTGCAAAGGTAAATTATTCAATTGTAAAAACCGTATAAACGGTATGAATGAATTTGTTTTTGTACTTTTGCCGCAAAAACAGAAATAGAAAAATGGCTTGTATATTACATCTTGAAACGTCGACATCGGTTTGTTCGGTTGCGTTATCGGTGGCGGGGAACGTTGTGTTTGAAAAGATTTCATATGAAGGGCCTTCTCATGCGGCTTTACTGGGCGTTTTTGTGGAAGAGGCGGTTTCCTTTGCCGCAGCGAAGTCTTATCGCCCGGAAGCGGTGGCGGTTAGTGGCGGCCCGGGTTCGTATACGGGCTTGCGCATCGGAATTTCAATGGCGAAAGGCTTGTGCATGGGGTGGGAAATACCCTTAATTGCTGTTCCGACATTGAAGATCATGGCATCCAAAGCCGTCCGCCGATGTGCGGGAAAAGAGGGTTTGTATTGCGCGATGCTGGATGCACGCCGGATGGAGGTCTATGCGGCTATTTATGATGCAGGGCTTTCTCTTGTGCGGGAAACAAAAGCCGAGGTGGTGACACCGGAAACTTACCGCATGTTTCTGGAGCAGGGCGAGGTTTGTTTTTTCGGAAACGGATCGGATAAATACCGGACAGTGGTTGCTTCGGAAAGGGCTGTTTTTTTGGAAGATATTCACCCGTTGGCTACTGATATGGCGACGTTAGCCGAAAAATCCTTTCAAGAAAAAGCCTTTGAGGATGTGGCTTATTTCGAACCGTTTTACCTGAAAGAATTTATTGCGACAACGCCTAAGAATAAGGTGTTAGGGCAGTGACTTGAATGTAATGTCCGATGGGTGAACGAAAAAATTTAATGACAAGTTCAGCGTTTTTTTCGGCTACCCATTTGCATATTTAAAAATAAGTATTACCTTTGCAACGCTTTTCGAAAGAAGGGCTTTTTGACGAGGGCGTTTAGCTCAGCTGGTTCAGAGCATCTGCCTTACAAGCAGAGGGTCGGCGGTTCGAATCCGTCAACGCCCACTTCAAAATTAAGGACTTACAAGCGATTGTGAGTCCTTTTTTCTTTATATGTACACACAAGTATGGGATTAGTATCAATCAGGGAATCTGTATTCAATCAGGGTAATGAGGTTATTGTGGTGGAGATAACGGAAAACGGAGTAGGGTCGGTGGAATCATCGGCACAGGGTACTTGTAAAAGTAAAGCCTGACTGATTCAAAATCAGTCAGGCTTTATTTGGTGCGCCGTGCATGATAAATAACTTGGTGGTGCAAGTCCACTACGGGGGTCGGCAGTTACCAACCGTTAGCTCAAGGCAAGGGTGTCCACCGCGAGGTGGAATCTGAAGGAAGCC
>JAITPV010000062.1 GCA_031289275.1 Tannerella sp. | reverse complement strand
TTGTCCACTTGAACACAAGAGGGCTTTTTTAGCCTACTTTTTGTCTATTACACCTCTTTTCCAAATAAAACAACAATCTTTTTTCGTTGGTTTTCAATTTATTGTGGCAAATTTTTTTTTGTCATGTAGTAAACTCTGTATTATAAAAAAAGATGAGATATGGAAGTGTTTTTCCGTTTCCTCAAGCAGGAATTGAATCTCAGCCATTTCATGTGAGCGATAACGGGATAAAAATCATCCTGTACATGACCCTGATTCTTTCCATGTTGCTGATGATTTACAGGAGATTGAATCAATGGGGTTACAAAACGGCTAAAAGGCGGTTCGGTATGGAACTCAATGACATGATCCTGCAGCTCATTGTCATTTTCTATGGTGGTAACCCCGACCAGTTTTTTAAAACCGGTTGAAAAAAAACACCTGAACGCAACCGCTATAAATTTACATTTTTCAATAACCGCATACCCTATGACTGATTTTATCTTCCGAACACTCGTGATTTGCAAATCCGAATGGACGGCAAATAGGAAAAAGAATGAGACAGTATAAATGCGAAATCTGCGCTTCAATCCATTTAATCTGCGTGAAACGGTTTTCAATTTACATTTATCTTCCGCATATTCCGGCAAAGGGACAAAAGGCACAGGTTTTGTTATCGGCCGTTTGTGCGAAGGGAATATCGGGATGGAAGATGTTGTCCAAGCAACGGCGCAGGGCGTCTTCAAACTCAATGCGGTAGGGGGTGAAATCCGATACCGGCGTTTTATCCTTGCCGATGCAGATGACGGGATCAAATTCGCCGGCAAAGAGGTCGCGCATGTAGTAAACGACCGGACGGACGGGCGCGAGGCCGTCCGTTTCGCCATACATCCAGGCGTAGGTGAAGACTTGCATGATGGCAGGCTGGCGTTTTGCGTCGGCGGGATCAAAGAGGCTGTCGATGGTTTTGAAATCAAGGGGTTTCCTGATTCCCGTTTTATAATCGACGATGCGGACGCTGCCGCCGACCTCGTCCAGCCGGTCGATAAAGCCTTTCAGACGCACAACGCGACCGTTGGTCAGCGGGAAGAGGGTCTGCATCCGTCGTTCGGAACGGACGTAACGGAAGGGGGTCAGGCGGCGGTCGCTTTCGAGGACTTTCAGGGCATATTTGCGGATCATTTCACCGGTCAGGTAGTGGCGACCGCTCAGGGGGCGCACGTCTTCGGAATGGAAAAACAACTCGGCGAAGGCGCGTTGTATCGCATCCGTGAGGGTTGATTCGCGAGCGGCGAGTTTCAGCAGATCATCCGTCACCTGCGCTCTGCAAAAAGGCTCGTACAGGCGTTCCAGCACTTTGTGCAGGATGCTGCCGAAAAGACTGTTTTCGATGCTTTCGCTCACCTCTTCCTCTTCTTTCAGCCCTTCGATCGACGAGAAATAAAATTTCAGCGGACAGTCCAGACAGGTATTGATCGTGCTGGCGGAAAGCGCCTTTTCACCGCCTTGCAGACAGGCGGCGAGTTTCGCCATGACTTCGGCGGTCTTTTCTACCTGCAAAACCGGTGCGCGGGATGACGATACATTATATATAATGCGTTTTTCTTTGACAGGCACGCCGTAATGATACTTCAACTGGTGTACAAAGCGGCTGGCTTCGCCTGTTTGCGCACCTTCGGTACGGGTATCGTACAGGAGGGTGACACGTTTGGCGCGGGTGATGAGGCGGTAGAAATGATAGGCCCAGATACTGTCCTGATGTTCGAAGGCCGGCAGTCCGAAGCCTCGCCGCAGGTTGTAGGGGATGAAGGTGTTGGCCTGTCTTTTGGCCGGAAACAGCCCCTCGTTCATGGAAAGGATGATGAGGCGTTCAAAATCGAGCACGCGCGTTTCCAGGACGCCCATCACCTGAAGCCCGGACAGGGGTTCGCCCTGAAACGGGATGGCAAGGGTGTCCGTGACGCTTTTCAGGAGGCTGAAATACGTTTCGACGGACATGCGTATCCCTGTTTCGGCGATCAGGTCGCGCATGCGGTTGACGATCGTGAAATAGTGGTAGATAAATTCCTGCTCCAGTTCGTCCATGCAGACGGGGGCGTCGTCGTCCCTGTCCGGATGGAGAGACGAAACGGCGCGATTCAGTTCCTGCAAGACGGCAATCAGATAGTCCGACAAGGCGTCGGCGTTCTTTACGGGCGCGAAGATCAGCGCAAGCAGGGGCGTGAGGCTCATGTCCGCCGCTGCAACATGGATTTTATTATTTACCGAAATATCCTGCACCAATCCGTGCGCTACGTCCGGACAAAGGGAGCGTATATAGGGATGGTTCAGCACGGCAAGCGTTTCGCGGTAATAGAAACTCAGGCTGCCGTCGTCGGCCGTCCGGCTGTTCTTCCGCAAAGCCAGAATCAATTCCATCAACGCCGCCACGGGAGCGCCGGACAGGGGGTAGCCCAGCGTGACATTGATGCGTGTGATTTCTTCCGGAATGGAGTTTAAGACCGGGATCAGGAGTTGTTCGTCGGGCAATACAATGGCCGTCTGCAAGGCTTCTTCGTCGCCGATGGCCGGCCGTCCGCCGAGCATTTCCTTCAGCAGGGAAGCGACTTGTTTCGCCTGTCCGATGCGGGAAGGGACGCCGATGAGTTCGATCTCCGGCAGGATGAGTTTCTCTGCCGGCCAATGCAGTTCGGAAGGAAAGAGGTGCAGATGCTCCTTGATAAAATACGACGCCCGGTTGTCGTTGTCGGTCACCATGTCCGACGCATAGTCCCAGTAAAAATCAGCGATGCCCTGTTTCCGGAGCAGCAACAGTAATTGTTTTTCGGCGGCCGAGAGGGCATTCAGCCCCACAAAGACCACTTTCCGGCAGGGCAGTTCGCTCACTCCCTCGCGTGCGATCCGCTCAACCACTTCCCTGAAGATCATTCCTTCATATCCTGTTCCTTCGGCGGCGAGCGTCTCCCGGAATTCGCTGTACATGGCGTACAGCAGTTGCCAAATCTTCAGGAAATACTGTTGATTGCCGCTTTCGCCGTCTGCCCGGAACGAAGACCAGAATGAACGGATGGCGGAGATCTGGTCTTCGTTCAGATAGCTGAAATCTTTTTCGAGATCATGCAAATCCGTCACATTTGTAAACAAGCGGCGGGCGTCGACGAGGTATTTATCCACATCGTCAAAGTCGTTCAGCAACATTTCGCCCCAATAGACGAAATCGTCGAAAGATTCGTCCCATCCGCTCAGGCGAATGTATATCTTGTATAGACGGAAGAGCATCCGGATACGGTCGGCGGGCTGTTTGCCGCTCAGTTGAACGAACAGTTCGCTGATCGTTAAAATCGTGGGTGCGAAAAGGGGTTTTCCGGCCGCCTGTGCAAGGTGTTTCCGGAAAAACATGCCTGCCCTCCGGTTGGGGAAAACAAAGGCCATCGTTTGTATATCCTCTCCGTAACGCCGGTAAAAAGCGGTTGCAACTTGTTGTAAAAAAGGAATCATATAGGGTGTATTTCAAATGGTCGTTTTTTGGACAATCCGTTTCGCAGTACGTTGTGAGGCTCCGGGTTCTCCCAACGCACGAATCGCTTCGTCATACCCTTCCAGCATCCGGTCGCGATAGGACGGGTCGCAGAGTATCCGTTCCAGTTCCGCAGCAATGCGTGCACGTGTGAATTTGGCGCCGAATAACTCCTGTACTACTTCGCGTCCGGCAATCAGATTCACCAGCGAAATATAAGGAGTATGGAAAAAACAGCGGAAGATAAAGTTTACCAGCCATCCACCCCCAAAGTAATAACAAACCACTTGCGGTACCCGGAACAGGGCAGTCTCCAGCGTCGCCGTTCCCGAAGTCACCAGCGCAACATGGCTGTGTGCAAGCAACGCATAGGTCTGATCAAAAACAATCGGAATCGCTTTTCCCGCCATACTGGGTACATAATCGTCGCGCTCCAAACCCGGCGCTCCGGCAATCACACATTGCAAGGCCGGAAAAGAAGAGGCCACTGCAATCATTGCCGGCAGGTTTTTCCGGATTTCCTGCCGGCGGCTTCCGGCCAGTAAAGCCAGTACCGGCTGCCCGGTTAAACGGTTGGCCTGCCGGAAAGCCGCTTCCCGTCCTTCCGATTGCACCCGGTAAGCTGCCACGGCATCTACCGAAGGATTCCCAACGTAGTCCACCGGATAATTCAAGTCGCGGAAAAACGCTTCCTCAAATGGGAAAATGCAAAACATCCGGTCTACATACCGGCGAAACGACCGGATACGGTATTTTTTCCATGCCCAGATTTTGGGGGAAATATAATAATAGACCGGGTGGTGCAACTTTGTTTTCACATACTTGGCGATTTTGAGGTTAAAGCCGGGGTAATCGACCAGTATCACCACGTCCGGCCGGTAATCCCGGATCGCCACCCGGCAGATTTTCATGTTACGCAAGATTGTACGTGCGTGCATCACAACCGGTAAAACGCCCATATAGGCCATTTCACGATAATGCTTCACCAATGTCCCGCCAACGTTTCGCATCAAATCACCCCCGAAGAAACGAAATTCTGCCGCAGGGTCTTGCTTTTTCAACGCGACCATCAGGTTGGACGCATGCAGATCGCCGGATGCTTCTCCCGCTACGATAAAATATTTCATGCCGCCATTCATTCAAAGGTTCAAGCCGTCCCAGGTCTTCAGGGTTTCCATAAACGCATAGTCGGTCACATCAATCAGACCGGGCACTAACGATGCGTAACCTTCGCTCAACCGCTGCGTGTCGCTGTCCGGATACACCGGCCCCCGGTTGACAAACTCGCCGGTGAGCCAATAGTGCGGTTTTCCGTCAGGCCCTTGTGTCCGGTAAAATTCATTCACCCAACGCCCGGACGCCTGCCGGCATACGGCGATCCCTTTCACCGGCGACACGTTCGGCACATTCAGATTTAAATACGTGCCCTGCGGCAATCCATGCTTCAACACCTGTCCGGCGACCCTCCGTCCCAACCGGCACGCTTCCGAAAAATCCGCGCCCGGAGTATAATCCGCCAACGACACGCCCAGAGACGGCACGCTGAACACACAGCCTTCGATCACGGCGCCCATCGTGCCCGAATAATGCACGCAAATGGCCTGGTTTCCGCCGTGATTAATCCCGGAGACCAGCAGGTCGGGTTTCCGGTGCAAGACTTCATTGATTGCCAGTTTTACGCAATCGACCGGCGTACCCGTGCAACTGTACACCGTCAATCCCTCTTCCCGACGCAACAGGGTGTAAGTAACAGGCATCGTCGAAGTAATGGCGCTCGACATGCCCGAACGGGGGCCATCCGGCGCAAATACGACCAAGTCGCCCAAACCTTTCAGGCTTTTGCTCAATTCGATCATTCCCTCTGCCGCTACTCCGTCATCATTTGTAATCAATATCAGCACATCTTTACTGCTCATCTCTTTTATTTATTGTTTTCCAACGAACAGCAAAAGTACGGATTTCTTAAATGATACCCAAATTTGCATTTAACAATTGGATGTATTACTTTTATGCCATAAAAGTGCTTATTTTATGTTTACTATTGTCGGTTTAACGTTATTAGTTCTGTACCTGATCTCAATTTTGAGCTTGATAATCGTTGTTTTACTGGAAAATAGAAATCCGCTGAAAACGATTCCCTGGGTGATTGTGCTGTTGCTCCTTCCGGGCGCCGGATTGATTTTCTATTTCGTCTTCGGACAAGACAACCGAAGGCAACGCATCATATCCAGACGTACGCACAAACGCATCCTGCGGCCCCTGCATTCCAATCATTTGGTACAGGAGCGCGGCGGTGTTTCGCCTCATTTTCAGCCATTGGTGAATCTGCTGAACCGGAATAATCAACACCCGCTGCTCTACGGAAGCGAATGCTCTTTTTACACGAATGGAACGGATAAGTTTGAAGCGCTGTTGAAGGATATCAGCCTCGCTCAACACCACATACATCTGCAATATTATATTTTCGGAGAGGATGAAATAGGGAAAAAAGTACAAACAGCGCTGATCTCGAAAGCCAAAGAGGGCGTCAAAATCCGTGTGATCTACGACGATGTCGGCAGTTGGAACGTCAAGAATAAATTTTTCAATGAAATGCGGCACGCAGGCATCGAAGTGTATCCGTTCCTGAAGGTTGCTTTTCCGGTTCTGACCAGCAAGGTCAATTACCGCAATCACCGGAAAGTGGTTGTCATTGACGGGAAAACCGGTTTTATCGGCGGCATGAATATTTCCGACCGTTACCTGAAAGGCACCTCCTGGGGCGTTTGGCGGGATACCCACTTCAGGATAGCCGGCAATGGCGTCCACGGATTGCAGTCGGCCTTCCTGATTGACTGGTACGTGATAAGCAAACAACTGATTAAAGGCAAAGAGTATTATCCGCCGGCAGACATTTTCAGCGACAATGTCATGCAAATTGCCGCCAGCGGGCCTACCGGACAATGGCGCACCCTGCTGCAGGCCGTTCTCTTCTGCGTCATGAATGCAAAAAAATACCTGTACATCCAAACGCCGTATTTTCTCCCGACGGAAGGGCTGAACCAGGCATTGCAAACCGCAGCTATGGGCGGCGTCGACGTGCGCCTGATGCTGCCGGAACGTTCCGACACGCGAACTGCCAATATCGCCTCCCATTCTTTCCTCGATGATATGATTAAGGCCGGCGTGAAGGTCTATTTCTATAAATCGGGATTCCTGCATTCCAAACTGCTGCTTGTGGACGACGAACTGGCCTGCATCGGTTCTGCCAACTTTGACTTCCGTAGTTTCGAGCATAATTTCGAAATTAACGCATTTGTGTATCAAAACGCATTTGCGAAACAAATGAAGGAGATGTTCATGAATGACCAGAATATCCACTGTGAACAGCTGATTCCGGCACGCTGGCTCAAGCGTCCGTTCCCTCAACGACTGGCCGAATCGTTCATGCGCCTGTTTTCGCCGTTGCTTTAAACGTGCATCTGCGGCGCCTTTCGGCGCTCTTTTTCGAAAAACATCCACAAATTCTCTTCCTGTTACGGATTGTGCAAGTCAATCATTGTGTTTTTTTTTCATTATCAGTCACGCAAATTGATTCTGTTGCAAAAAACAGCATAAAACGACCCGACGATTTTTATTTTCCGTCTGATTTTTTTCGTCCATCTTATCCATCTTTACATCGATTAAGCGTATATGAAAAATGTATTGGTAATATGTGAATATTCAGCTATGAAGAAATATAGTTTCATCGTTTTTATTATTGTCGTTTTCATGATTAGCCTCAGCGTCATGAATTGTCGGCAGGACGCCGGACAGCAAAAAGCGCTGGAAAACATCCAACAGCGTATCTCCGGCAAATGGCAACTGGTCGGGTACGAGTATGACGTGGAAACCGTACCGGAATCCGCTATCGTGCCGGACAGTTATATCGAATTTACTTCCGAAGGGATATACAACCATTATCAGACGGATACCATCTGCAAGCTGGCATATCGCATCGACTCGGAATTTTTGTATGCCGTCGGAGACAAGTGTCCCCCCAACCGGGAAGACCTGGTCTTTCACAGCCGCTTCCACATATACAAATACAGCATCGACAAGGACAGTCTGAAATTAACACACGTTTTCGGCATTCTGCCCAAAACCATTCAGCGGTCGATGACACTTGTCTACCGGCGGATACAATAAATGCTACTCGTCGTGCTCGTGCTCGCCGCCCTCATGGCTTAAAACGACCGTCCGTGCGACGTGCGCTTCATTTCCACTGGCGTCTGTGCAGTATACCATCAAATGGTAGTTGCCCGGAGTAGCCGTTTCCGGTATCACGATCTCGTGATGGTGGACGCTCGTGTTCTTTTGGCCGGAAACGTCCCACGAACGCTCAAAAAAGAAGGGCGAAGGCTCGACTTCCGACTTTGTGCCGTGTTCATGCCCGTCAAAATTGGCATGTATCTCGACTTTGTACGAACCGAGCATTTCGTTGTCCGACAACTCCATCTCAAAGTGTACGTCCGATCCGATCTGCAAAATTTCTCCTTCGGACGGATCAATCAATTGAATGACCGGTTTAACGGTATCACTCTCTTTTTCGCAAGCGGTAAATCCGAATGCGAAAATAGTCGACAAGCAGCATGTAATAATAGGTATAAGTTTCATGTTTCTATTTTTTTAAAATGTTTGTTTATTTAATTATGAGATAGGATATGGAACGGCGTCCGAATCATTAGTTGAACGTTCCGTCCCGGTTCGGGAATCTCTACCTTGCGGTAAAAACTCAGGTGATTGTAATATTTTGTATCCAACAAGTTATGAAACGACAGCGATATTTCCGCGCCGGGCAGTTGCAGCATCGCGCCGGCATGCAAGAGATGGGCGCCGGGCGTCGGGTCTTCATTGCGTGCCACCCGGTTTTGAGCGGATATATGCTGCCATTCAACGTGACACTGCACACGCCGCACGTTTACCGTCAGCCTGTTGTGGAGCGATACCGGAGGCGAAAAGGCCAGCGGGATGCGTTCGTCCCGATTATATGTATACACATAATCTCCGGAAAAATGATACCGGAAACAGCGCAAAAAATCCAGGTCTAACGTCATTTCGGCGCCGGCAAAGACCGCATTTGCGCCCGTGTAGCGGTAAATCTGCCCCGCATGAGGCAACACCGACCATTCGCCCACAGGCTGCAGGTAAATATAGTTGTCGAACCAACCGGCATAGGGCGACAGCGCGAACGCAAGCCACCGGCCGGCACAGGCATAGGAAACGTCTAACAGCCAACCATGCTCGGACGACAGCGTGGGGTCGCCCTGCTCATGGCGGAACGTGCCGTGATGCACGCCATTCGACGCCAGCTCGTTTACACCCGGCAGACGGAAGCTGCGCCCGATATTCGCCTTGAACAAATGCGCCTCGCCCGGTTCCCAGATCAGCCCCAGCGAGCCGGAAACGTCGCCGAAACGGCGGCCTACCGGATAACTCCGCCACCGGTAGGCTTCTATCCGGTCGCTGTCGTAATGCTGCCCGGCGAGGTAAGCCGCCAGATAAGGATCTTCATAGGCCTGACTGTGTATCTGTCCGAAATCGTAACGAATACCTCCGCTAAGCGCGAACGTTGGGACGAGGCGCCAGGACGCGAGCCAAAACAATCCGGTCGTAAACCGGTTATATTCCGGCAGGAGAAAGGAATATCCGCCGATGCGGTTCCGTTGATACTGCACGTCCCAGCCGGCCGTATGCTCCCACACAGGCGAACCGGTGATACGTACTTTCGCCGAAGCGCTATACGTGTTCAGCCGGAAGGCAAGTTCCTTGTCCGGATCCGTTTCCGGCGGCGGCTGATTGACATAGTGCGTGTGAAAAAGGCTGCGTTCCTCGCGCCGGTTTTCCTGCAAGCCCACATCCAGCAAACCGGTCAACCCCTCGCGCAATTCGTACTGCTGATGTGTCGAAACCTTCAGATGATTGACCCAACTGAAGGGTGATTCAACATTGCGGCTGTTGCCGTCGTCCTGCAGGCGCGAAAGATCGGGTACGCCGTGTGCACCGGGAAAGAAACCGGTTTTCTGCCAGGCATTGCTTACGGCATAATCCGAATGATACACGCCCCGCCGGTAGGCGGCAGACATCGAAACGTGACGCTCGACGCCTGCCGTATTTTTCAGCTTCCGGCCGTAGAGCGGCTGCCGTTGCGTAAGATAAACCACTGTGTCGGCCGGTACGCGGTAGTCGCCAAAATGCTGTTCGGAGAAACGGAATTTGCCGTACCAGTTGTCATGTTTCCGTCCGAGCATGAGCGAGGCGCCGAGCGTGCCGTTTACCGACTTTGCCAGCCACATCGTCTCGCCAAACGTCTGGTTCTCCAGCGGCTGCGGCGACGGCGACAACTCTATCACGCCCGCCATCGCATCGCTGCCGTACAGCAGCGAAGCCGGACCTTTGCGCACAACGACTCTGCCGGCGCCAAAGGCGTCGATCTCAAGGCCATGATCGGCGCCCCACTGCTGTCCTTCCTGTTTAATCCCGTTTTCGGTGACGGAAATACGGTTAAACCCCATTCCGCGGATAACGGGCTTGGAAAAACCCGACCCAACGTCCATCGAACGGATGCCCGGCAGATGTTGCAGCGCCTGTACCAGGTTGCCCGTAAAGCGCTCCGTCAGGAAACGCCCGTCCGCCACATCTACCGGCAGCGCCATCCTGCGGGCAACGCTCCGGCCATAGGATGCGCTGACCGTCACACTGTCTAATTGGATAATCCGCAAGGCATCCTCCTCCTGTTGTGCATGGACACAAACAATCACCCATAGCATATACAGTATTAAAATATATTTGATATACATAGGAATCTTTAGTTTTTAATAAAACAAGTCTTGAAAGAATGGTAAATGGAAGATTTAAACACGAAGACAAGGAGACACAGAGAAAGAAGAAAACGCCGAAGGGTGTCTCCGTGTTTGCTCATTCTCAATGCTCAATGCTCAATTTTCCATTTTCAAATTTCAATTCCCGGAGGGCCTCGCAAGTGGGAGAAAGAAACGGCTGCAAGCGTAATTTTTTCCAGACAGGCAGCTGCTTCAAAAACAAAAAACAACGGAACGAAACGACATGTATACGTTTCCGTTTCGACAAACGTCGATAAAGTGAAATGACAAAGCGGGCAGTCGTCGCAATCGCCGATAGCATGGGCACATTCCACGTCTCCGTCGTGATGGCAGTATACGTGCAACGGCTTTACTACGCACGGCATAACCAAAACGGTCAACAGTAACCATGCGATAACAACCTTATTTTTTGCAATTTGTTTCACTTCCGCTTTGTTCAAAAAGATGTTGCAAAGGTAATCAGATTTTCGAGAAAAGAAAAGTTATCATTACTATTTTTCATACAGCCGGTTGAAAAAATCGGACATAAAACGGCTTTATGCGATGGATGCTACGACAATAACGCTGTTTTTTGAGCTGTTTTTATACAGCGAAAAATGCAAAAAAACCACAATAATCTTTGCCGTTCGCAAAATATTCGTATCTTTGCCGCCGGAAACCAATCCTGGAGACAGCGGTCTTTGCCGGTTTATTATCCTCGTTTGTCGTTAGCAAACATACGGATAGAACAGTTTCCACAAAAGATAGATCAATCATGTAAACCCAGGGGCTGACCGGTTTTGACAGCGGGTAGAAGTGGTTTGTAAGCATGCAGTGCTTCGTTGACCGGCACTATAATCCCGGCTGACAAACAATTAACTGGCGAAAATAATTACGCTCTCGCTGCGTGATCGAAGTATAGTAGATCCTCGCTTTATCCTTACACCAGGTGTTTGGACGAGATATCACCCGGAAGCTCTGGCTTCGAAGCAATCCGATTCGGTGGTACGGCAATATCGGAGATAGTCTGAAAAAAGTCCCGGTTTTCAGGCGAAATAAAGGGAATAAGGTTGCAGTTGGTGGCTTCGGTCTTGCTGCAACTCGAAAATCAAAGCGAAGATAAGCATGTAGAAAGCAGATTAATTCCTCGTTTGGACGAGAGTTCGAATCTCTCCAGCTCCACAATGATTGAAATTCGATTGAATTTCAGCAGGTTATAAAAAAATAACTGTCTGCGAAATCCGGGAGAGACAAAAACAGACAGTTTAGTGCGTGTTTCCGCACTTGTCAAGCATTGCGATGAGAATCGGGAAAGCGACTCCCTGACAGGTGATTGCCAGTGTGAGTACGTTGATATTGGTTTCACCAAATTTCCAATTCGTTCTGTCCATTGCCGGGCGATAAGGCGGTTTGTGAGGCAGAAGTCTAAAAATCAGGCGGGCTATCAAATCGGTATTCAGCACATATTCTGCCATAAAGCGTTGAATACGGCGCAGTGA
>JAITPV010000061.1 GCA_031289275.1 Tannerella sp. | reverse complement strand
GGGTATAGCTGCCTGAAAGGCAGGACGCTTAATTTCTCCGGATTTCAGATGTCGGATAGTCCTGCCTTTCAGGCAGTGGTGTTGTACCTACCGTCTTTCCTCCGCAGGTCAGCGACCTGCGGTTATGAAAATAATGCCTTTCAGGCATTTCACTTGATCCAACCGGATAAGCAGTTTAAGAATTGAGAATTGAGAATTATGATTACAAGAGGAATTGAGAATGGAGAATTATGATTACATTTCATCATTCTCAATTCTCAATTCTCAATTCCTTTTTTGATCTGCGTGCAACGAATCATTAGAATTGAGAATGGAGTAGGGAATTAAGAATACTGCTTATCCCCTTCGGTCAAGTAAAAAAATCTATGTCCTGAAAGGCATTATTTTCATAACCGCAGGTCGTTGACCTGCGGTGATCGTAACAAGGGTATAGCTGCCTGAAAGGCAGGACGCTTAATTTCTCCGGATTTCAGATGTCGAATAGTCCTGCCTTTCAGGCAGTGGTGTTGTACCGTCTTTCCTCCGCAGGTCAGCGACCTGCGGTTATGAAAATAATGCCTTTCAGGCATTTCACTTGATCCAACCGGATAAGCAGTTCATATTAAAATCACCGTTCGGACAATATTAGCAGGAGGCACGGGCATGTGTTTTGGAGAGAAAAGACCCGTGTCTGCTTGAGCAGAGACACGGGTCTTTTTAGAAAAATCAATATTTGTAGAAGGAGACATTGGATTTGTCCATCCAGAATATCGGAGAGACAAAATTATCCTCTTCCGCGACTTTGGAATACTGATCGAAATTGTTGGCTACTTCCGAAGACGGATAGGGTATCCGGTTCACCACCGCGTGTATGATGGTCGAGGCATTAAACACGAGCGGGTTGAGCTTGGGATGCCGTGTCCGGCGGAGTTCCGTAAACAGTTCCTGCGGATTGTGAACGTTCAGATGTACATACTTCTGTTGCATGATAATCTCCATTTTGTTCTCCAAATCCCCGGCATTGACGTAGTCATTTTTAATCACGCCGGCAAATGCGTCGATGGCGGCCGCATCGGGTTTGGGCGGTTGCAGGAACTGTTTCATTTCCTCGCTGGGGTTCGCACCCGTCCCCGACCACAGGTTGGCGGCGTTGTGACGATACCAGTAGTCTGTCGAACTGACGACGGCATTATAGAGATGCGTTTCGGCCGGCGCTCCCGTACTTGCCAGGTTCTTCAGTGCGATTTCGGCTTTCAGCAGTTCAATCTCGCCGACCGTAAATACGGGCTGGGGTTCATGATTCCATATATACGTGGCGATATTATAACACATATACCAGTTGTTGATATATAACGACGGGTCGGCATAGTAATTATAAGAGGTAACATACGTATGGCCTGCATCCAGGTTCGCCTGTCCTTCTTCACAATTCATGCTGGCGGGGCGATAGATTCTCACGCCGGCGTCGACATCCGAGCCGTTCGCTCCGGTAAACAGTACCGGCATACGGGGATCGTCCACGCCGGGCGTGTATTCGTCTTTTCCGTCGCGCGACATGATTTCGGTCAACAGGGGCGGTACAAATCCGGCATAATCGCGTTCCCTCATTCCGCGGCGATACGTACCTCCGTCGCCGGTACTCCGGTTGGAACGGAACCATTCCTGGGGTTCGATCTCCAGGTCTTCGGTCGGCAATTTTCCGCCGGAAAGGACTTCGCCGAGAATCGCTTTGGCTTCAGCCGGCAATACGGCCGATATGCGTACGGCCAGACGCAGGCGCATGGCTTCGGCGTAGGCAATCCACTTGTTCACGTTGCCCTGGAAGATGACGTCCTGCGTGTTGAATTTCTTTTTCCCTTCCTCAGACATGGCGCTATAAAGGCCGGACAGTTCGTTGCCCCGTGTTTTGATCGCTTCCAGCGCGGCCAGATAGATCGCCTGCGGATCGTCGTATTCGGCAAAAAAGACGCCTTCAATTCCTTTTACGGCATTGAAATAGGGAATGCTGTTGTGAATGTCGACCACGGCTGTGATCCGCATGTTGAACAGCATGTCTATTAGCGCGACATAAATCTTCAGGTCTTTCTGTTCCGTGTCGGACAGTTTTTCCAGTTCGATCGACATCAGCGGCATTTCCTTAAAACTGTTATACACGCTGTTGAACTGAACGGTCTGGAAGCCGTTCGGCTCGAAACTGTTCTTGGGTTCTACCCGGTCGGCCAGGTAGGCATACGAGGTGCGGTAATACCGGGCATACAACTCGGAATAGCAAATGTATCCGCCGTCGGCCTGATACCAGAAGTCGGCGTAATCATTGAAAAATCCGGTACGTCCCCGGCTAACAATGGAAGTAAACATTCCGCTGACGACTTCGGACGTGGGGGTATACACCGACGGATCAATGAAATCCTCTGCGAGTTCGGATTGACAGCTTGTTGCCAGTGCGGCAACAGCGATTAAAATACAATATATCTTTTTCATATCCATTTCTATTAAAAATCAAAACTTCAAAATAACTTATAATCCGATGCCTATATTCAACCCGTAACTCTGCTGGGTAGGATTCGGAGAAAATTCAATATATGAATTGGTGCCCATGGCGGATTCGGGATCCAGATTCGGCAATGTTTTGTACAAATACCAGAGGTTACGGCCGAACAGGGTGACGCGCATGTTTTGCAAATGGAGCTTCTGCGCCGTCTTCCGGGGTACGTTGTACGTCAATCCTATTTCGCGGACTTTGACGTAGTCGTTCTTGAATTTGCTGTCCACGGCATTCATGATTTCGTTCGTCCAGCGGGCATAGCTGCTGTAATAGTCGGTGGCCGATACGATCTGCTCATTCTTCTCGTAGGCTGCGGCTCCGTTGACGGTTTTTTCGACTACGCCCGGCAGTACCAGACCGTCATGATAGACGCGCTGGTCTCTTGAATCCGCGGGAGCCGCCTGGTTATGCTGCCAGGCCACCTTCTCGTTGTCGCCGTTGACGTAATACGCCAGACCGCCGTTTTCTTCATCCCTGTATTGCATGGACTGCATACTGATACCGTTGTACAGCATCCAGTAGTTTGTCCAGGAAAACAGGGTTGCGCCGAACTTGTAGTCGAACGTCACGTTCAGCGTAAAATCCTTGTACAAAAAATTGGTGACCAAGCCGCCCAGGAAATTCGGGAATACATTTCCCATTTTGGTAAGGCTTTTCTCGTCCAGCGCGTAACTCGCTCCGCTTACGATCCGTTGCCCGTCCGGACTTGTCCGCACGGCATGTCCCCATATGTCGCCGATGCGATCGCCTTCCCGGGCCTGCACGTAGGTTTGTCCGCCGATGTCGTACACGTTCTTCTGGGTAATTCCGGGATACAGTTTCTGTATTTTGGAGAACTGGTTGGCCGTATTGAAGGTGACGTCCCAGCGAAAATCTTTGGTCAGTACCGGCGTTCCTTTCAGTTGAAGCTCATAGCCCCAGTTCTGCACGTCGCCCGCGTTGATTTTAATTTCCGTTGCGCCGGTTACTTGCGACAGAGGAATGGCCATGATCTGGTTGTACACGTTGTTTGTATAGAAGGAAGCATCCAGCCCCAAACGGGATTCGGGGAAGAATACGACGTCGAAACCGATCTCAAATTCTCTTTTCCGTTCGGGTTTCAATGCGCCCGAGAACAGGCTGTTTTGCGATTCCACCCTGAAGGCGTCCGTTCCGTTCAACTTGTTTGAACTGTAACTCTGATAGGCGTAATGAGCCGTCGGCGCTTCCCGACCGACATCGGCAAACGAGGCGCGTACTTTGGCAAACTGCATCTGGGGCAGGGTGACATAGCGCGACATAATCCACGTCAAGGCTACTCCGGGGTAAAAATAGGAATTGTTTTCGGCCGGCAGGGTCGACGACCAGTCGTTACGCCCGTTCAATTCGAGGTATATGGCATTGTCCCATGAAAACGTGGCCACACCCAGCATCGAATACATGCTGGTTTTGTAGTACGTATTGTCCAGCACCTTGCCGCGGTCGCTGCCCGAAGGCCAGTTGGACGGATCCTGGTTGTTGATGTGATACCAGTCCGGATACAGCAGGTTGCCTTCCGTACTTACCCGGATATCGTTTTCCTGCAACGTCCGGTACAGCGGGCCTCCGTAGACATGGAATCCCAGCCGCTTGTCGACAAATTCGCTCTCGTAGTTCATAAAAGCGCGGTATTCCTGCACGTTCGTATTCCTTCTTTCAAACTGGTACTTTCCGCCGCTCACGGTCGGAGAGATTTGAACCACACCGTTCTTGAACGTATAGTCGATGTCCGTATAGTCAATGCCCGCATAGCCGACGAAGTAGACGCCCTTGGCAAAGGTGATGGTCGGTTTCACCGAAGATACCATGTGAAACTTGTCGTCGGTCGCCCGGTTCCGATCCCTGTTCCAGAAACCGCCCAGGTATTCCTTCAGGTAATAATATCCCGTAGGCCACTGTTCCGCTTCCAGATTGGTCTGATAGCCGTAATTCGGATTATCCGGATCCGTAATTTTATAGCGCTCCTTAAACTCGGCATAAGGAACGTCGCGCTGGAAACCCTGTACCATGTTATTGGTTTGTTCCATACGGTTGGTGGTATTGATGAAATACACGTTTGAATTGACGTCCACGCTGACCCAGTCGGAGGGTGTCAGGGTAGAAGCAAAGCTGATCGTATTCTTTTTCTGGTTAAAGTTCTCCTGAATACCCTGATAGTCGTAATGAGTATATCCCAGACGGGCGTTTCCAAACCCGCCGCTGCCGGCGATGGCCACGGTAGCCTGATTGGAGTATCCGGTCCGGAAGTTCGACATGAAAGCGTCGCTTTTTCCGTTTCCGATCCCCGTACCCTCTGCCAGATAAGGCCTGACTTTCCCGTCGTACCAGTAAATCTCTTCGCCGTTGAAGGCGGGGCCGAAGTTTCGTTGCGAAGTGATCGCCTGTCCGTATTCCCGGCCGTTGAACGTGATCGGAGACCTGTCTTGATAGATAGACGTTCCCGGCCCGTAGGTATTCTGAAACTCCATGTAGCTCTTGGGATGCTCGACAGTGGTTTGGTAACTGAAATCAATACCTACGCCCTTCCGGTTTTTCCCGCTCTTGGTGGTAATCAGCACTACGCCGTTAGCGCCCTGGCTACCGTAAAGTACCGAAGCCTTGGCGCCTTTCAGAATATCCATCGACTCGATGTCTTCGGGATTCAGGTCATTGATTCCGGAGCCATAGTCATAGGACTTCCCATTTGCGCCGAAACCCGATTCCTCATCAAAAATAGGCGTACCGTCTACCACGAACAGAGGGCGTGTTTTCGCCGAACTCTCCAAACCGGCTGCGGCACGAATCTTGAAGTCGATACCACCCGTAGGTCCCGATGCACCCTGCCGAAGCGTGATGCCGGCAACTTTCCCGTAGAGCGCCTGTACGGGGTTCATCGAAACGCCGCTTACAGTCAACTCTTTTGAGGAAATGCTGCTGATGGAATATCCCAACGTCTTCAATTCCCGTTTCTGTCCGAAGGCCGTTACAACAACTTCTTCCATCATCTGGGAATCTTCGGATAATGTATACTGGAGCATGGCTTGTCCGGTATACGTTTTCTCCTGCGACGCAAATCCAACAAACGAGGCCTGGATAATGTCGCCGTCTTTCACTCCATCCAAAGAAAACTTACCGTCCAAATCGGTAATCGTTCCCTTAGACACATTTCCTTTCACAATTACAGTGGCGCCAATCAATGGTTCCCGGTTACTGTCGGTAACCGTACCGCTAATCCTCTTCTGCGCCCATAGCACATTCGTGCATGTAAACAAACATAAAAAAATAAGATACTTCTTCATAGGAAAATTCCAATTAGTTAAATCAATAAACAATAAAAAAAAATCTCGCTGATTCATATACGTTATGTATATGTATAAGATAATTAATATATTTGCGCGTCAGCCATCTCTGCATAGCACGCCGGCAAGAAACGAAACGATCCGGTTCAAAAGCGTGATCGGCCAAATTCGCTTCGCCTCTTGACGAAAAAAATGGGAAACGGAAAACAGGGTAATTCCGCCCGTCCATCTGTTTGATCGGATTGAAGCGCACAAATATATGGTGCAGGATGTATGCAAGAATGAAAACAGGGTCAACAAGGACAACAGCAGTGGTAGCAGAAGAACTTTTAGTTCTGGAAATCAACAAATAGGAAGGATTTCTCCCTCTCAACAACATTAATTCCCCAACCGTTAACGATCCGTTGACAGCGACTGAAGGCCGACGGAGTAACCCTGTGAGTAAAAGCACCGAAAGAAAAATTTTTACCATGTTTGTCATTATTGAATAATTACTGGCGGCAAAGTTACAAAATAAAAGTCATTCAACATGTTTTTATTTTGACTTTTTTGATTTTTATTCGTAGAGACACGATTAATCGCGTCTCTACCAGACATTCCCTATACGAAAAATCCCGGTTTCCAAATTTGCCGGAGATAGACAGCGCCTGTATAAAAATAGAGCGCGGGTATCAGGACATGATCACACGCAAGCAGATAACAGCCAAAAGTCCTTTTATCGAAAAACTGACGCACGACAGTTATATAGTTCAGACGAAGCGAATCAAATCCGACCGCTACCAGATATGGGGGCAAAAACATAAAGTACAAAAACAGAATTATAACAACAAGAAAAACAACACGATAGGAAATAGCCATTCAAAACGAATTATACAAACACTTTAATTTCGGTTTAATTTATAGGATTAGGCGCATAGGTCGCTGTTAATTTAGAATAAAGAGCTACCTTTGTGGCATGGAAAGCAGAGATAAATATACAAGTGTGAACTCAATAAAGTTTAACAGGTATTTTCAG
>JAITPV010000054.1 GCA_031289275.1 Tannerella sp. | reverse complement strand
GACGACCATCTGAAATTCGTATTCCTGACAGGCGTGTCGAAGTTTGCGGGACTGTCCGTATTTTCGGCGTTAAACAGTCTGAAAGATATTACACTGGATGAGAATTATGCTTCGATATGCGGGTACACCCAAATGGAACTGGAAGATAATTTTCCGGAACACATTGATCGTGCAGCCCAATACATTGGTATGATTCATGACGAACTGCTGGCTGAAATCCGCTACTGGTACGATGGCTATACCTGGGATGGGAAAACATCGGTGTATAATCCGTATTCGACACTTATGTTTTTTGATAACAAGCGTTTTACCGATTACTGGTTCCGAACCGGAACGCCTACCTTCCTGATAGAAATCATTCAACGCCGCAACCGGGTGGAAACCGTACTGGAACCGACCACCGTGAGCGAAAGCGTATTCGACGGATACGACCCGCAGAACATCGGCGAATTGCCTTTGCTGTTTCAGACCGGTTATCTGACGGTCAAACACGTAGAAGTGAATCATGGAAAGGCAAAATATACGCTTGACGTACCCAATATGGAGGTGAGCGATTCCCTGCTGACCCATTTACTGGCCGCTTACGGCAAATATCCCAATGAAGATATAGATAATCTAAGGGAAATGATGGAACAACACCTCCGCGAAGGCGACGAACAGGGTTTTGCAAACTGTCTCGAAGCAATGATAGCGACGGTACCGTATGAACTGCAAAGCGGCTGTGAACACTACTACCATATCATTATGCTGATATGGATGCGCTTGCTTGGCTTTAAGATTCAAGGCGAGAAACCGAACAACCGAGGTATCGCCGATGCCGTATGGGAACAGCCCGGACTGACGGTTGTGGCCGAACTGAAATATCATGCCGAAAAGAAAATTAAAACCCTGCTCAACGAAGCCATGAAGCAGATACACGACCGCCGTTACTACAATCAGTATATCGGCAAGGTGATACTGTTGGGTATAGCGTTTTCGGGTAAAGACGTCGGTTGCAGGATGGAGGAATTGAAGAGATAGATGGAATTTTATAACATTTAAAAATGATAATATGATAAGTAATAAAGTAAAAGCCTGTTGTATGGCAGTGTTAATGATAACATCATGCACAAGTCAAAAGAAAGAGACGAAATGGGTCAAGTATGAAAACAACCCCGTTTTGGGCGGTGGAGACCTGGGGACGGTATTTGATATTGCGGTATTGAAAGAAGACGGAGTATATAAGATGTACAGCAGTTGGCGTCCGAAGAAAAGCCTTGCCTTGTCTGTCAGTACGGACGGAAAGAACTGGACAAAACCCGAAATCGTACTGGGGCCGAATAGTGAAACCTCGTGGGAAAAGGATTTAAACCGTCCGGTAGTAGTCAAAAAAGACGGCGTATATCATCTGTGGTACACCGGACAGGCCGACGGTCGGTCGTGGATCGGTTATGCGACAAGCGCCGACGGTAAAAACTTCGTCCGTCAAAGCGCCGAGCCGGTTATCAGCGCCGAAGAACCGTGGGAAAAGGTGGCGGTCATGTGTCCGCATGTCATTTGGGACGAGCAGGAAGAAATCTTTAAGATGTGGTATTCCGGCGGTGAACAGTACGAGCCTGACGCCATCGGTTACGCCGTCAGTAAAGACGGGCTGCATTGGGAAAAACAGGCCGGTAATCCTGTATTTTCCGCCGATCCCGCCCTCGAATGGGAACAGCACAAAGTGACGGCCTGCCAGGTTATCAAACGAAAAAAAGACTACCTGATGTTTTTTATCGGCTTCTATGATATACACCTGGCCCGGATCGGCATGGCCAAATCGCCCGACGGCATCGGTAACTGGGTGCGTTTCGACGGCAATCCGATTATCTTTCCAACCCCCGACGGCTGGGACGCAAGCGCCTGTTATAAACCCTTTGCCATTCGGGAAAAAGACCGCTGGATGCTCTGGTACAACGGACGGAATGAAAGTCTGGAACAAATTGGTTTAGCGATTTTTGATGATCATGATTTGGGTTTCTAAAACAAAAGGAAATCATAACCGTTTTGTATAGGACCTCTATACTGCCCGATATAGGGTGCCTATACTGCTCGAAAGAGGGTGCCTTTGCTTCCCGAAAGAGGGACCCTCTTTCGCTCGAAAGAGTGACGCTATGTGAAATCAGGATTTGGTGACTTTTTTATTCTCCGCCACCAAGGGCGCGGTACAGGTCGATCACGGCTTGCGCCTTTTCCAGGTTATCGTTGACGGTAGCCAACTGCGCGTTCAGGTAATTCTGCTGGGCGGTGAGGACTTCGAGATAAGTCGCTTCGCCGGCCCTGAGCAATTCCTGGGTATAATATACCGATTTCTGCAACGATTCCGTCTGTGCGGTGCGGTAGACAGTCTTCTGCAAAGCCTTTTCGTAGGTATAGAGAATGTCCGACACTTCGCGGGCAGCCGTTAGCGCGGTCTTTTGGAAGTTGATCAACGCTTCCTCTTCCTGCGCTTTCGTCACCACGATCTGCGCCCGCAACTGGTTACCGGCAAAAAGAGGCTGCGTAAGTCCGCCCACGATATTGGCCAGCAAGTTTTCGGGCTTGAAAAAGTCCGTCAGCGAAGCCGCCCCATAGCCGGCCATAGTTCCCGAAGTAAGCGTGAGCGAGGGATACAACGACGCTTGCGCGGCATTGCGCAGTTCGAACGCTGCGCGGAACTGAAGTTCCGCCGAACGCACATCGGGACGCAAGGCCAACATCTGCGCCGGGACGCCGCCGGGCAATAACGTCGCCGGCGCTTTCCAGGAAGCAAACGGTAGCCGTTGGATCGCGCCGGGCTTCCGGGCGAGCATGACGGAAAGGGAATTTTCCAGTTTGTAGACCGCCTGTTCGAGGGTCGGCACGGACACCTGCGTAGCAAGCAGGAGCGCACGACTCTGTTCCACCGCGGCGGCGTTCAACATGCCGGCGTCCATCATGGCCTGCATCGACGCAGCGCTCTCCGCCAGCAGGCCGACGGTCTCTTGTGTGATACGCAGTTGCTCATCCAGCGCAACCAGCGTATAATACGCAGCGGCGATATTCGCCACGAGGGAAGTATGGATCAATCGCTTATATTCGATACTGTTCAGGTATTGCGCATACCGTGCACGTTCCTGCCGGTTGATTTTTCCCCACAAATCGGCCTCCCATTGCACGGCGACCCCGAGGCGGAACTGTTCGCTCCCGTAGCCGAAGGCATTCGTGACGCCATTGTTCACGCTTGTCCGCGTTTCCGTGACCTGGCCGGTCAGCCCGGCAACGGGAAAATACGCCGCACGGGCAATCTGCAAGCCGGCTTCGGCCTGCCGTATCCGCAAACCGGCGCCACGCAGATCGAAGTTTTCACGCAACCCTTCCGCTATCAGTTCGCGCAGGCATGTATCCGTGAAATAAGACTGCCAGGGAATGGTGGCGACGGTTGTCGTGTCGCCGTTGTTTCCGTTGCGGTATAAATCCGCTGTGTCTACTTCCGGAGCGCTGTATTTGCCTGCCACCCGACACGACGAAACGCCGGTGGAGACGAGGCCTGCAACGATTATCACCTTGGCCGTATTGATCAGTCCCGACTTGGAGAATTTCTCCTGTATCGTCTGGAAGATAATATACAACGACGGAATGACCAGCACCCCCAACAGCGTACCGATCAACATGCCTCCAATGGCCGAAATACCGATAGAGCGGTTGCCGATCGCCCCGGCTCCCGAAGCGAAAGCCAACGGCATCAGGCCGAAGATCAAGGCGAAGGATGTCATCAGAATCGGTCGCAGCCGCGCTACGGCGCCACTGACCGCCGACTCAACAACGCTCATGCCCTGTTGCCTGCGTTGCGCAGCATATTCCACAATCAGGATCGCGTTCTTGGCAAGCAATCCGATCAACATGATCAGGGAAATCTGCACGTAGATATTATTCACGATCCCCGTACCCATCATCATCCCGCCGAAGATAAACAGGAAGACGCCCGCCAAACCGACAGGCAGCGAGCAAATAACGGCTAAAGGCAGGATATAACTCTCGTACAGCGCGGCCAGAAGCAGGTAGACGAAGATCAGGCAGAGGGCGAAGATGAGGTATGTTTGCTGACCGCTCTTCACTTCCTCGCGCGTCATTCCGGAGTAGTCGTAAGAGAAATTCTCCGGCAACACCTCTCCGGCTACTTCGGCGGCAGCGTTGATCACGTCGCCGGTGGCATATCCGTCAAGGAAGTTGGGAATGATCGTGACGCTCATGGACGAATACATGTTGAAGCGGCTCAGCGTTTGCGGCGCCGTCACGTCCGTGATCTTCAGAAATTCCGTTACCGGCGCCATCTCTCCCGACGCTGTGCGAACGAAATAACCCTCCAGGTCTTCCAACTTCTCCCGGTATTCCGGCGCAGCCTGCACCATGACACGGAATTGCTTTCCGTAAAGGTTAAAGTTCGACACATACATGCTGCCCACATATGCCTGAAGGGTGGACATTACCTGTCCGAGCGTTAGCCCGGCATCCTTTATCTTGGCGATGTTCGCTTCGATCTGCTTTTGAGGAAAATTCGGGTTGAAGGTGGTCATTGCCATTGTCACCTCCGGTCGATCCCGCATGGCTGCCAGGAACCGGTTCGTGATGTCGAAAAAACGGTAGATGTCGCCGCCCGTCCGGTCTTGCATCTGCAATTCCACGCCGTTGCTGAGGCCGAAGCCTTGCAAGGTCGGTGTTCCCATGAAGATGAAAGTAGCGTCCTTAATGTTCGCCGTTTCCGCCTTCAAGATGGCGGCCACTTCGTTGGTGGTGATCTTCCGTTCCGTCCACGGATCCATTTTAATCTGGATCGTGGCGTATGAACTGCTCATTCCGCTCATGAAGTTTACACCGATCAGATTGGTGACGTATTTGACGTGCTCGATTTTCTCCGCAATGGAGATTACCTGTTCGACCACCTCGCTGGTGCGTTCCAGCGAGGCGCCCGGCGCCAGGGTGACCATTCCCATGACGCCGCCGCTGTCTTCCTGCGGTACGAAGCCGGACGGAATAGTCTTCATCAGAAAGAAGAGGATCACCGTAGCCGTGAGGATCAGCGTCACCGTAATCCAGCGATGACCGCGTTTTCCCAGAAAAAGCAACGAAGTCCGGTAACGGTCGGTAGCAGCCTGGAAGGTGGTGTTGAAAATAAAGTAAAACCGGTGGAGAAAGCTTTTCCGTTCTTTGCCCTGGTGTCCCTTGAGGAAAAGGGCGCACAGGGCCGGGCTTAATGTCAGCGCGTTGACGGCCGAGAGAAGGATGGCAATAGCCAACGTCAATCCGAATTGCTTGTAAAAGATACCCGACGTCCCGCCGATAAAACTGACGGGAATAAACACGGCCGACATCACCAGGGTGATGGATACGATGGCGGGTGCAATTTCTTTCATGGCTTTCAGCGCGGCATCGCGTGCATTTGCGACGCCGGAGTCGAGTTGCGCGTGCACCGCCTCGACGACGACAATGGCATCGTCCACCACAATTCCGATGGCGAGGACAAGGGCAAAAAGCGTCAGCAGGTTCACGGAAAAGCCGAACAGTTGCAGGAAGAAAAAGGTTCCCACGATGGCTACCGGCACGGCAATGGCCGGGATAAGCGTCGAACGGAAATTCTGTAAAAAGACGAAGACCACGATAAACACCAGCACGAAGGCTTCCAGCAACGTGTGTATGACTTTGTTGATCGAGGCGTCGAGAAATTCGTTGGCATCCTGCGAATAGATGATCTTCAATCCCGGCGGAAAGGATGCTTCGGCAGCGTTCAGTTCCGCTTTGATATTATTGATTACCTCCTGTGCGTTGGAGCCGGCGGTCTGGTTGATGCCGATGGTTACGGCCTGCTTCCGGTTGACGTGTGAGCGCACGGTGTAATTGAGCGCGCCGAGTTCGACCGTCGCCAGGTCGCGCAGGCGGAGATGCTGCCCGTTGACCGACCGTACGACAATATCTTCAAATTCGGGGACGGATTTCAGTCTCCCGGTATACTTCAGGGTATACTGGAAGCTCTGGTCGCTTTCCTGTCCCAATTCGCCGGGCGCAGCTTCGATGTTTTGCTCCTGCAGGGCGGCGATGACTTCCTCCGGCGCAATCTTGTAGGCCGCCATCACGTCCGGCTTCAGCCAGATACGCATCGAATAGTCGCGGGCGCCGTAAACGTTGGCGTCGCCCACTCCCCTGACGCGCTTGATGGGCGGCAGGATATGAATGTTGGCGTAATTCTGGAGAAACGTCTGGTCATAGTCCGTAGTTTCCGACATGAGGTTTATCATCAGGATGGTGGAGCTTTGCTGCTTGCGCACGGTGACGCCGATTTGCGTCACTTCCTGCGGCAGGAGCGGCGTGGCGCGTGCCACCTGGTTCTGCACGTTCACGGCGGCGATGTCCGGGTCGATGCCTTTTTCAAAGAATACCGTCACGGAGGCGCTCCCTGAGTTGGAGGCCGACGAGGTCATGTACGTCATCCCTTCGACGCCGTTGATTTGTTCTTCCAGCGGAATGACGACGGAGTTCATTACCACGTCGGCATTGGCGCCCGGATAGGTGGCCGAGACGCGCACCGTCGGGGGCGCAATGTCGGGATACTGTTCTACCGGCAGCATGAACAGGCCGATGATACCCAATACGACGATAAGGATGGAGATGACCGTGGATAAGACCGGACGGTCTATAAATGTTTTCAGCATAAGTCTACGTTTTCAGGGTTAGGGTTCGACGGTGATTTTAGCGCCGTTTGTCAATGTGGCCACGCCGTCGGTAACGATCCGTTCGCCCGCCGAAAGGCCGCTGTGTACGATATAATTCTTTCCGTCGGGAGTAGGCGTGACCGTGATGATGCGTTGCACGGCCGCACCGTCTTCTACTACAAAGACGAGCGTCTTGTCCTGTTGAGCGAAGGTGGCCTTTTGCGGGATCAGGATCACATCGGTATAGGAGGCCGGGATAGTGATCTTGCCGCTCGTTCCGCTGCGGAGGAGGCCTTCCCGGTTGGGAAATTCCGCCCGGAAATTGGCGCTGCCCGTGGCGATGTTCACCACGCCGGCGATGGTCTCAATGCGTCCCTTGTGAGGATATACCGTCCCGTCGGCCAGGGTGAGGGTCACTTGCGGCGCGTGTTGCAGTTTCTCTGCCTGCGTGACGCCTTCGAGGCTGCCCAGAAACTCGGCCAGCGCTTTTTCGTTCAGCGAAAAGTACGCAAAAACGGAGGTGGTGTTGGCAATAACGGTCAACACGTTTTGATTGTTCACCAAGCTGCCTTTCCGGTAGGAGACGGCGCCCACATAGCCGTTCACCGGGCTTGTCACGGACGTCCAGGTCAGCATGGCTTCCGCATTTTTCAACTGTGCCGCGGCCTGTTCGCAGGCTGCCTGGGCGGAACTGTGGGCGTTGCGGTAGGTTTCCAACTGCACGGCGCTGATGATACCTTTGTCGGCTAAGGGCGTCATACGGTCGACGTTCAAGACGGCCGTAGCCAGTTGCGCCCCGGCCGACGTGACGGCTGCACGCGCCGACGTGACGGCCTGTTCCGTTTGAGGCGAGTTTATTTTAAACAGGATTTGTCCCTGTTTGACCGCCGACCCTTCGTCGATATAAATCTGTTCGATAAAACCGTCAATCCTCGGACGGATTTCCACATCTTCCCGTCCCCGGATAGTAGCCGGATATACGGAAGCCAGTTCTGCGGAGCCTGTGGAGACCACGCTCGCAGGATACGCCTGAGGGAGGCTGTTTGCCTTATTGCCTGCGGGTTGTTTTCCGCAAGAAACCAGAGAGAGCAACGCCACGGCAACCCCTGTTACAACATACATACTTTTCATAACTGATACCTATTAAATGATTCAAAAATTCAGTGATTCAATGATTCAAAGATTTCAGGAAACTCCGGCAAAGATAATTCAAAAATTCAAAGCTTCCAAATCGGGTGCGTTTCAATTGGTCGCGGATTATACTTCACGCGGGATGGTTTTGTGCATTGCATATAGAACTCCGTGAAGAGTTTCCTGTGAATAAGTGGGTGTGTCAAAACTTTTCGGGGAGCAGAAAAATATCGAGTAGGAGAAACGGGATTAATTCCCGTTTCGACCTCTCACACCACCGTGCGTACCGTTCGGTACACGGCGGTTCTTTAATTTACAACCTTACCTTGCGGTAATAATCCGTGAAGAAGAGATAACCCGAGCGTTTTAGCCGTTCATTGGTGACGGTACATGACAATCGGTTTACTTTGATTGACCGTGTCAAAGAACTTTTCCAAATCCATATCTACTGCATAGTGATAACCTGCTTCTGCATATTTTCGAACTTGTTTTAAGGCTTGGTGGGCGCTTCTGCGAGGACGAAATCCGTAGCTGTTGTTCGTGTACCTCGATTCGGGACTTTGCCGACGGCTTCCTTCAGATTCCACCTCGCGGTGGACACCCTTGCCTTGAGCTAACGGTTGGTAACTACCGACCCCCGTAGTGGACTTGCACCACCAAGTTATTTATCATGCACGGCGCAC
>JAITPV010000018.1 GCA_031289275.1 Tannerella sp. | reverse complement strand
GGGGCACAAATAAACATGCCAAAGAACTTTATGCGGGCGAGATTCATTTCCCCCGCAAAATTTTTACTGAGAATAGAAATTAATTGAGTACTTTTGTATTCGACCTTGAGATTTTTTGTTCTCATTATAATTGTTTGAAAGTCAGCTATAAAGATACAAAATCCAAAGGTCTTTTCCAAATAAATCATCACCTTTTTTCGTTGGTTTTCAATTGTTTATAACAAAGCAACTTTTTTTGTCATGTAGTAAAGGCAATGCGTTTTTATCTCTTGTGTCGGGCAGGGCGGCGAATGTTTGCACCGGATTTATTATGTCAACGGGCAACTCTGCTACCTTTCCGCTTCAAAAATAAAAAACAGGAAGGGACAATCTCGGATATATTTTTTATACTTTCAACGAGATGAAATTCTGCAAAAAACGGGTACACGGGAAATCGTGTTTTTGCACCGTGTACCCATATACAAACAGCAACGGTCGGTGTTATTCTTCCGACTGCGTAGCGGAGTAGTCTTTCAGTAACTTTTCCTGAACGTCTGCCGGAACCAGTTCGTAGCTGGCGAACTTCATCGTAAACGAAGCCCGTCCGCCGGTAATCGAACTCAACGAAGTGGAATAATTGGACATTTCCTTCAACGGCACTTTGGCCATCAATTTTTCATATCCCTTATCGCTGTTCATTCCCATAATCATGGCGCGACGACCTTGCAAGTCACTCATCACATCGCCCAGATAATCACCCGGCACGTAGACATCCACGTCATAAATAGGTTCCAGAATCTTCGGGCCGGCTTCCTTAAACGCTGTACTGAAAGCATTCCGCCCGGCCAAGAAGAAAGAAATTTCATTACTGTCTACCGGGTGCATCTTGCCGTCATACACGATAATACGCACATCGCGGGCATACGAACCGGTCAATGGCCCCTGTTCCATACGCGCCATGATTCCTTTCAGGATGGCTGGAAGGAAACGAGCGTCAATCGCACCTCCCACGATACTGTTGACAAAAACCAATTTTCCACCCCATTCCAGCTCCAGCACTTGCGTGTCGCGAGCGGAGATTTTAAATTCCTGTCCGCCGAATTTATATACGCTCGGAGCCGGTATGCCTTCATAATAAGGTTCTACAATCATATGCACCTCGCCAAACTGGCCGGCGCCACCCGATTGTTTTTTATGCCGGTAATCGGAACGGGAGGCTTTCGTAATGGTTTCACGGTAGGGAATACGCGGTTCCATAAACTCAATGGGCAATTTATCATTATTCTCAACGCGCCATTTCAACGTGCGCAAGTGAAATTCGCCCTGCCCGTACAGGATCATTTGTTTCAATTCTTTTGACTGTTCAACGATCCAGGTGGGGTCTTCTTCGTGCATACGTGTGAGAATCTCGCTCAGTTTCTCCATATCAGCCTCATTCACGGATTTTACCGCCCTGCGATATTTGGGTTCCGGATATTGAATAAAGTCAAAATGATAATCACATCCTTTTTCGTTCAATGTATTTCCACGACGGACATCTTTCAGTTTTACCGTTGCACCGATGTCGCCGGCCATCATTTCCGGGATTTCCATACGATTCTGTCCGGCTGTTGTGAAAATCTGAGCGATACGTTCTTTGGAACCCCGGTCGGAATTATTCAAATCGTCTCCCATTTTTACTTTTCCGGACAATACCTTGAAATAAGACACCTGCCCGATATGCGGCTCGACCGTTGTCTTGAAAAAGAACAGACTGGCCGGCCCGTTAACATCCGGAGTCACTTCGACGCCTTCCGTTGTCACCAAGCGGGGCATCCGGTCGGTACACGGGACTACGTTCCCCAGAAATTCCAGCGTGCGGCGCACACACATGTCCTTTCCCGCGCTGACACAGAAAATCGGAAACATACCTCGAGTAATCAGTCCGGCACGAATTCCGGCACGCATATCATCTTCCGACAAGGTGCCTTCTTCAAAGAATTTTTCCATCAGAGCATCATCATGTTCGGCAGCAGCTTCGACCAAAATCCGGTGCAATTCGGCCGCCTTATCCGCCTCGTCGGCCGGAATGTCCAATACTTCCGGCACGCCGCCTTCGGGTTTCCAGCGGTACATCTTCATTTTCAACACGTCAATTACCGCATTGAAAGACGCTCCGGTATTCACCGGATACTGAATTTGCACGGCCTTCACACCGTAATTATCTTTCAGTTGCGCGACCGTATTGTCATAATCGGCTTTTTCCTGATCCAACTGATTGACAATAAAGATAACCGGTTTATGGAATTGTTCGGTATAACGAAATTGATTAATCGTTCCCACCTCAATTCCATATTGGGCGTTCAGCACCATGAGCGCCGTATCCGTCACATTCAACGCAGAAACAGCTCCACCGAGGAAATCGTCCGAACCGGGACAATCAATAAAATTCAGTTTAAAACCATTCCATTCTACACTAAAAACGGTTGAAAAAACGGAATAACCGTACTCTTTTTCAACCGGAAAATAATCATTTACCGTGTTACCTGCTTGCACACTGCCACGACGTTTTATAACCCCACCCTCGAAAAGCATTGCTTCTGCGAGAGTGGTTTTCCCAGCGCCCGAACTTCCCAAAATAGAGATGTTCTTGATTTCATTTGTTTGATACACTTTCATACTATTATCATTTTAAAATTATATTAGAAAAATGACGGCTTTTCGTCATTTGCCGCAAAGTAAGGATTGTTGCTGAATTAGCCAACTAAAAAATTGCTGTTTAAAAACACTGTTTTTAAACATGTTTTCAAATTTTGCCACTCAGACCTTCTTTTTTTTGCAAAAATAATCATCTTTACTGCTCATTTTCATTCAGTTACAAATTTACAAAAAAACAGATCAAATTATCACCGGAAGTGATGTCCGATGAAAAAAAAATTATTGCGGCTTTCGTTTTTGGGTATGTCGTCCCGTTTTTTGGCGCAAAACAACCCCATCCGTCCGGGTGAAAGTAAAACGCCGGATGGACGATTGCCGGATACACGCACCTGCCGGAACGGTAAAAAAGTTCATCGGGCGCAATAACGTTAACCTTCAGGCGTTAAAAGCAAAGATACTAAACTGTTGAATGTAAAAAAATGGCCGGGTTATATATTCATGTTCCGTTTTGTGCCGGACGGTGCACTTACTGTGATTTTTTTTCCCAGACGGAAACAAAATACAAGGCGCCTTTCGTGCAGGCCATTGTGCGTGAACTGGAAATGCGTAAAGAATATCTGAATGACGAACCGATAGAAACCATTTATTTCGGCGGAGGTACGCCCTCTCAACTCCAATTGTCTGATTTTGAATGTATATTTGAGTCCATTGAGCGCTTTTACGGCTTGTCGGCCTGTCGTGAAATCACATTGGAAGCCAATCCGGACGACCTTTCACCGGAATATCTTTCGACGTTGCAATCACTGCCGTTCAATCGCATCAGCTTGGGTGTACAGAGTTTCAGGGATGAAGATCTCCGGATGCTGAACCGCCGGCATAATGGCCGGCAAGCCGTGGATGCCATTCATCTTTGCCGGGATAAAGGATATACCAACCTCAGCCTTGACCTGATATACGGATTACCCGGACAGACGCCGGAGATGTGGGAAGAGAATCTTGATACGGCGCTCCGGTTGGATATGCCCCATCTTTCTGCCTATCATCTGTCCTACGAAGAAGGCACCGTTATCCACCGGCAATTAGAAAACGGAATGATCCGGCCTGTCGATGAAGAAACCAGCGTTCATCTTTTCCATACATTAATAAATAGACTCACCGCCGCCGGTTATCTGCATTACGAACTATCCAATTTTGGCAAGCCGGATTGTTTCTCCCGCCATAATACAGCTTATTGGACCGGCCGGAAATACATCGGCCTTGGGCCGGCCGCTCATTCTTACGACCATGTTTCCCGCCAATGGAATATCGCATCACTACCGGAATACATCCGGGGAATCATCCGCGGAACACCGGCCATTGAAAAAGAAATACTTGATCTCCGGTCACAATACAATGATTATGTGATGACCCGCCTCCGCACGATGTGGGGTATCCGGTTATCCACGCTACGCGAAACGTTCGGACAGGAACTTTCCGCTTATTTTCTTCGGCAAGCCCAGCCCCACCTCCGGAACGGTATGCTTCAAAAAACGGACGAAACCATCCGTTTTACCTCCTCCGGCCTGTTTGTTTCGGATGGAATTTTGAGCGATTTGATGAAATTGTAGCCGGATATCGGGACGAAATAGCCGCTTTTTAGGACGAAATAGCCGAATTTAAGTATATCCCATCATTTTTTTCCGGAAAAACGCATTGTCATTTAAAAATTATACATACATTTGCAGCGACTAACTATAAAAAGTTGTGCCGTATTTATACATAATAGCTGGATGCAATGGCGCGGGGAAAACAACAGCCTCCTATACGATTCTACCGGAAATGTTAGGATGCAAGGAATTTGTCAACTCTGACGAAATTGCTAAGGGTTTGTCTCCCTTTAACTCTGACAATATCACCGTGGCGGTTGAAGCCAGTCGGATTATGTACAAGCGAATTAGAGAGCTAATCGCAGCCCAGAAGACATTTGCATTGGAAACGACCCTGGCAAGTCGTTCGATTGCTAAATTGCTGAAAGGAGCACAGGAAAAAGGATATTACGTGACGTTGCTATATTTTTGGTTGAATACACCGGATTTAGCTGTGGCACGAGTCAAAAACAGAGTTGCCGCCGGCGGGCATAATGTGACGGAAATAACCGTCAGGCGCCGTTATGAAGCGGGAATTCGTAATCTTTTTGAATTGTATCTGCCTATCTGTGATTTTTGGATGATTATGGACAACTCGTTGTCGCCTATGGAGATTATTGCCAAAGGCTTTAAAAGTGGAAATAAAAGAACTATTTATAACGCTGTTATTTATAACAAATTAGAAAACTTATGAATGAACGGGAATTAAGTAAATTTGAAGAGAATGTAATTAAAGGCGCCAGTTTGGCTTTTCAGCGGCTGGTGAAAAAGAGAAAAGAAGAAAACGGAGAATTGGTTTTTGCGCGTAACGGACAAATTTTTCGGGTAAAAGCAACGGATTTATAATAAAATATACCCCCTGCAAGTGAAGGGGGGTATTCTTTTAGTCTTATATAGTCCATGCGAAAAAACATTTCTCCTCCCCCAGAATCATACCATTCTTATCTGGATGATATTTTTTTTGCATCACATAGTGCAGAGAGTATCATTTGTTCGGATTGTTTATAAAATCTCATAAAAATGATGTATGCACACTCCCAAACTTGTTAATCAAAAAAAAACACTTATTTTTGTCCCCACTTGTAATAGCAAATCCGTTCCACAGAAAAGGATAGCCATGACGATAATAGACAATAAACTCAAAAAAGAGTTAATCTGGGGGGGGGGGGGGGGCAACCCGTTAAAAACCAGTCGATTGCTTCATTTCTCGCAGACGAGACAGATTGTCACAACCCCTTTTTTTAACATAAGCATGTATATCAAAATCCATTATAGCATGATTATTGTTAAAACGATTGCCCATTCGAACAGGCTAACCCCGGTATCCCGTGCATCCATTCATCACATAAAACCATGAGTAAACAGGAAAAGGATAGACTTGATACATTCAAACGTTTGTACGAGGCAAACGTTTCGTTATTGGTTCGATTTGCCCGTCGGTTCATCTTATCGGAGACGGCGGAAGATATTGTTCAGGATGTATTTTTGGAGTTATGGGAAAGCCGTAAAGCGGTGGATGAAGTATCTTCGAAGGCCTATTTATTTACTGCCGTAAAAAACCGGTGTATCAATCACCTGAAACATGAGCAGGTAAAATTGCTTTACGAACATACGGCTCAGATAGAAAATCGACTGTTGGGACTTGACTACTATGACTCCATTGAGAAACTGATGATTGAAACAGAAGATAGGCAACGCATCCATAAACAAATCGACCTGTTACCGAACAAATGCCGGCGGATTGTCAAACTTTCCTATCTCGAAGATATGAATAGCTCCGACATAGCCGAACTTCTGCATTTATCGATTCGAACCGTAGAACACCAGTTATATCTGGGAATAAAAACACTGCGGGAAAAATTGAGAAACAAGTAAAAAGCAATTTACTACATGACAAAAAAAATTGCTTTGTTATAAACAATTGAATATCAACAAAAAAAAGTTGTTGTTTTATTTGGAAAAGACCTTGGAATTTTGTATCTTTATTGCTGAATTTCAATTAGTTATAATGGAAACAGAAAATATCAAGGTTAAGTACAAAAGTACTCAATTAATTTCAATTCCCAGTAAAAATTTTGCGGGGAAATGAATCTCGCCCGCATAAAGTTCTTTGGCATGTTTATTTGTGCCCTGTGCAAAGTTCAAACCGTCGGTTACGAAAAATTGGCTGTCGCTTTTGAAACGGAGGCGAAAGCCGATTCTTCACTGCGCCGTATTCAACGTTTTATGGCTGAATATATGCTGAATACCGATTTGATAGCCCGCCTGATTTTTAGACTTCTGCCTCACAAACCGCCTTATCGCCCGGCAATGGACAGAACGAACCGGAAATTTGG
>JAITPV010000238.1 GCA_031289275.1 Tannerella sp. | reverse complement strand
GCGCCCAGAAGCGGTCGTTGATGCGGACATGCGAGAAGTCGACCGGGGTAATCATCTTGAAAGGCTGTTCATCCGCCTTTTCCGTTTGCCTGCAGCCCAGAAAAGCGGCGCAGACGAGTGCTGTTATCAGATATTTTTTCATCGTGATTTGGTATGAATTATTATTCGTTTGCAAAAGTAATCAATTAATCGGGAAGAGATCGCCTCTCCCCGATTATTTTGATATTGTTTAATTGGAAGTGTAGCCGGGATTCTGCACAAGGTTCGGATTGGACGTGATGACACGTTCCGGGATGGGGAACACGGCGCGGTAATCGCCGATTCGCAGTAGCTAATTCATGCTTTATAACACGGGAACAGGCTGTTTTCATTTCACTTCCGGCGGTTTGGAGAGCGTGCCGCCCTCGTTGTATTTCTGGTTGTTGGGCAGGCCTTTCCCGCCGACGCCTTCCTTCATCAGCGCTTTCAGTTCCTCCAGGTGACGGCGGTAGATGCCGCGGGGCGCTTCGCCGAAACGCTTGCACAGCGAGGCTGCCATGCCGACTACCTCGCCCATCATGCCGGTCGTGCGCATGACGCGAACCGTGCCCAGGGCGACGTGCGTCACGCTGATGTTGCGGCCGGCCATGAACAGGTTGTCCACGTTGCGCGAGTAGAGGCAACGGTAGGGAATGGGGTACGGGTAGATCGTCTTGTGCACGGCAATGGACTTGAATTCGGCGCCGGGGAAGTTGGCCGTATTCTTGGGGTCGGGATAGTGCAGGTCGATGCTCCAGGTCGTGGCGGCCGTTCCGTCTTCGTGCGCCACGTTCTTTTGCAGGTCGTCTTCCTTGAGGATGTAGTCGCCCATCAGGCGGCGCGATTCGCGTTTGCCCGCAACGTAGGCCACCCAGCCCAGCTTGCGGTTTTTGTAGGGATCGTTTTCCTTCAGTCCGTTCTTGAGGAAGCTCCAGTTGGAATATACGACCATCAGTCCGTAGTCGCGAATGCGTTCGAAGTCGCGGATCTGGTCGTAGTTCATGCCTGTTTCCCACGTCCATTCGCCCATCATTACCTTTTCGCAGTTTTGGTCGTTGAAGGCGACGCCGTAATTGAACGGCGGGAATGCGGCGGGCTTTCCGGCGTCTTCGGCGTACCACTGCACGGAGGCGCCCATCGTCATTTTGTCGGCGTTTGCGGGCGCCGTTGTTTCACCAAATTCGTCGCGCGATTCGCGTCCCATGCGATAGTCGGCGCCGGCCAGATAGCCTATCGTGCCGTCGCCCGTGCAGTCGGCAAAGAGCGGGGCTTCGAAGCGCATGTCTTCGCCGGTCTCGATATGCCGGGCGACGACTGCCACAATCTTCTGGCCGTCCATCTGCACGCCCAGGGCGCGACGGTTGGCAAAGAGCGTGATGTTTTGTTCGCGGGCGATGGCTTCGGCTTTCTTTTCATCTTCGTAGAAATCGGCAGGCTGTGCATTGCCGCCGCGCGACGGGCCCCATTCCTTCTGAAGGTTTCCAAGTTCCTGATATGCGCCCGCTTCGATCCGTCCACCCAGGTGAACGCGAATCTCCGAACTGTTGTTGCCGCCCAGCACGGGACGGTCGTTGATCAGCGCCACCCTGCACCCCAGACGGGCGGCGGCAATGGCGGCGCTCATCCCGGCAATACCGCCGCCGACGATGACAAGGTCGTATGTCCCGGCCTTTTCGGGGACGTCCGGCCGATGCTGCGCTTTCCGTCTGAAACGGTCGAGCGCGGCCACGTCCGAGGGGAGCGACCGGTTTTCTTCGGTAGTGAAATAGATGGCGTCGCAACGGCCGTTGAAGCCGGTCAGGTCTTGAAGCGTCACGACCGTTTGCGGGTTGCGCACCGTGACTTTGCCCGCGGCCTGCCACATCCATTCCGTCCCCTCCGCACCCAGAGGCGACGCCAGCCGCTTGCCGCCAACCACGAGTCGGAACTTGCCCGGCCCCTCGCCGTTGTGCCACGGAGAAGTCCAGTTGAACGTTCGCACATACACGTAATACGTACCCGCTTCGGGCAGCGTAATCTGCGTGGAAGCGTCGCCGACAGGCGTTCCCATCCCGTGCGCCATCAGGTACGGCGACCCCATCAAATCCATAAACTGCTGATCGACCACCCAGCCGCCCTTGTGCGCAAAGCTCTCGGCCTCGAGAAAATAGTCGGCGGCGTGGGCATTTGCCGTCCACAGCCATGCGAAACAAATCAATCCAATAAATCTTGTATTCATAGTGGAAATAATTTAAAATTTAATACTTAAGTTCTTTTATATCTATACATTCATCTATTTTGTTTATTTGATAAACCGGGCTACATAACCGCCATTACCATTCAAACGGATTGTTAAAAACTCTCCGGCTTGAACGGGACGCTCTGCCGTGTTTATATGCTTTTGCCGGCTTGGGTCGTCTTCCACAAAGAATCCTGTCCATAACCCCTCTTTCAGAAATTCCGTCGAAAGGGTTATTTGCTTAGGTTGCTCTCCGTTTAGTATGGCTACATACCATACATCTTTGCAGCGACGAGCCAGAATGGCTGTTTCCGCAATGCGGCTTTGCGGAAGTACAAGGGTTTCGTCCCATACCGTCGGAATCGTCTTTATCAAAGGGAGTGCAGAGGCGACCACCGGATGATGCAGCAGGGTATCGGTATGTTCGGCAATCACCAGCAAAGGAGATGTAAACAGATACGCCGTAGCTAATTGATGCGCCCATGAAGTATTTCCCGGATTAGAGAAGCCTACGGGCGTATAATCGGCATTATTCAGGATACAGCGGGTAAATACCAACGCCACATTGTGTTTTCCCGGTATGTGTTCGTTCATCTTGTTTAATTCCAATCCCCGAATACCTTCCCTGGTTATTTCGTTCGGATAGGGTCCGGATTCTCCCGAAGGTTTCTGGCATCCGTGGAAATCCACCATCAACCGACGTTCGGCGCAAAGTTGCAGTGCACGAATATCAAAGTCGATGAGGGTTTTGCTTTCCCCATTCATATAATCAATTTTTATCCCTACTGCACCCGCCTGCTTTACACTATCGAGAAAGAGACGCATTTGTTCGTAGTCGTTTTCAGGTTGGATTAATTCGCCCGAATGTTTCCAAACGAAAACCTTGACATTTTTATTGGCGGCATATTCACAAAGTTCGCACAGTTGCGTCCATTTATCTTTCCATTTTGTTTCCCAGCCTCCATCTATCAGTGTATATTCATACGTCAAAGTGGCGGCATTATCAATAAGGTGTTTTTCATACGAGATGTCCAGGTACTCTTCCTTTTTACTTCCGTCCCACCAACTCCAGACTGCCCGTCCGGGTTTAATCCAGCTTGGGTCGGCGAAAAGCACCGGGTCGGGCGCCGGATTCAAATGCGTAATGATATCGCTGTTTACCAATTCATTCAGATTGTCGCACAGCATAACGACGCGCCAGGGTGTAATGATGTCTCCCTCTACCGTAAAACCGTTTTCCTGCTCGGTGAAGTCGGCTTGCAACGATGCGTCGGCCTTTGCTTTCAGCCTCATCCCACTGTAATTATACAGGGCGGCCTCGGTGATGCACATATATTTATCCTGCGGCAGTTCATACAATAACGGAGGGCCTTGCACCGGACAGGTAGGCGAAATGCAATGTAAACTGTCAGCCTTTGTTTGCAGCCATTCACCGGCATAGCTCTTTAGCTTCCAATGATTCGTCCGCTCAAAGAACCAAACCGGCAGGTTACGGGGCGGAGAAAATGTTGTTAGTTCGCCCTGAACGACCCTGTGTCCGTTGCCGGGAACAATATACCGGAAAGCAAACCCGTCGTCATATAATCGTGTCTGCATCCGGAATGCTCCCTTGGGCGATTGTATGTCGTAAGTATATTGAACGGCCTGATTAACGGCTTCCGTATGAAATCCCCGTACCGGGTAGGCTTCGTCTATGACTTCTTTTCCCGCTAATTTCAAGGATACATCCTTTCCCAATGTATCTCCATCCACAACAATACCTGCCGGCGATGGACCGATTACCGTATCCCCGTTGAACATTACCGCATAATACAGTCCGCCGTTTTCAGCAAACAACCTGGCGGAGACTTCCTTGCCGGGACTGTACATATCCGCCGCCGAGCAAGCGCTCAATAATATTCCGATGCTTAAAAAACAGATGCCTTTCATTGTTTATTCCTGTTTATTCAGTCTATAATTATTTGATAGCCGGTTTATCCAAGTAGAAATAAGCGGTGGAAGAGAGATCATCCTGCCTGTAAAAATTGACCCAACGACCGCTTGCCTGAAAACCGGGATTGTCTATTGAAAAAGACGGCTCCTTGTCTAACAAGTGAAGTAAACCTTTTTCAACTAAATTGATGGTGACCGGTATGAGCGCCGCTCCCGCTTGGTGCAATGCCAATACATTCTCATAATCACTACCGCCTATTTGTTGCAACGTAACCCGGCAACTTGTATGGAAGAAGACAGGGTCAGGCACGTGGAAACGATAGAAAGTCCACATCCTGTTTTGCGGGTCGGCAATCAGACAACCTTGATAACGATTCACATATCTTCCTTGCCCCCATCCTGTGCCAATATAATCTTCTGTGCCTGTTCCACAAAGCGTCGGATAGTCCGTGTCTCCATCCAAATAAAACTTGACCTCTCCTTCTCCCCACCAGGAATCTTTGTAAACGCTGTCGGCAATAACGCCGACATTGACGCCGAGAAAACGTCCTTTCCCTTTTATTTCAGGAAGAATGGTATAATCTTTCCCTAATACGGTAGGATTCTCCCTGTTCCAGTAGCTATGGAAATACAGCATTTTTTCATCCCATTTCTTTAAGCGGGTCAGATCGACGTCATAAAAAATATTCCGCAATTCTTTATCCGACGCATTGACCAACACGATCCGTGCAGATCGGCGAAAAGGCATCGGAATAATCACATTCATGGATCGTCCCTCCGGGTTGGAAAAGAAACAGTTTTCAAAGGTAGTCATCCGTCCTAATCCATTGCAAAAGAAGTCACCCAAGGGGGCGGAAACAGCCGGCGTACTTTCGCCGTCCCAATAAAACTTAATCCATAGAAGCCTCAACATCTCCGGAGTTTTCTCATTGACTGTCATCCATATTCGTTGAATAATCCCCGGTCCCTGTATAGACAGGAGTTCGCAACTATCTCCGGCCAAAATCCGGTCGAAGGCATGTCCTTTCCCTCCCCGGTTTTCACTTCCTCCTGCGCCTTTCCCTCCTGTGGGGTTTTCAAAACCGACCCAGGCCGTTTCGTCGTCCCGGCTAAAATAAATGGCATCGTAATCTTGCGATACGGGCCGATCATGACAAGAGGTACAGCATAGTACCGTCATTAAATAGATAAAGTAGCTTCTTGTTTTCATAAACACATGCTTCTATTTCGTATTGTTTTCAAAAAAAGATAAATCCCAACGGTCGAGCCATTCAACGGTTGGTTTCCAGTCTTTAAACTGTAACGGGAGCCAGATATAAAGCCCTTCGTAGGCTTGTTCCGGTTTCCAGACGTCAAACATAGCAATATATGCGTTATCTTTTCCTGTTACGGGTAAAATAAATGATATTTGCCCGCCAAAAGTTTTCTCAGCCCCCAGTTGGTTGTGTGGATTAACGCCTGAACAAGGGTTTCCTAATTCCGTATATACGCCTCCCGCTACCTGAGCGGACGAGAACGAACGGGCGGCATTGGGCGACCAGCCGGAAGAACCTGATCCGAGCAGGTAATACCGGCCAAGGGTATGGACGATAGCCGGCGCTTCCGTATGCAGCGGTATCCCGGCCAACACTTCATACGCGCCGTCGGGATACAGATAGTCGGCGCGCAGCCGCCCGGCGCAGAATGCCTTATCCGGCTTGCGAACCGTACAATGGTAAACCGTTCCGTCAGTATCCTTATACATGCAAAAATCGCCCGACCCTTTCGGCGAGCCTGCACCAAGGAAACGATGGCGGTACACAAACGGGCCTTTCGGCGAGGTAGCGGTTGCCACGCCTACGTAAGCCGTGTCATACCCTTTCCCTTTTTCATACAACTTAAAGTACATAACATAGGTGCGCGTTTGCTGATTGTAAATGACTTTGGGGCGTTCCAAAATACATCCTGCCGCGATGTCGGACGTCTCATCCCTGTAATCAACCGAAAGCGCCAACCCTTCATCCTGCCAGTGATACAGGTCGGTCGAGGAATAGCAATGCACGCCCCCGTCAGCTCCTTCCTGTTCCGAACGGCCGGGTATTTTATGCTCGCCATACCAATAATACCGGTCGTCGGCAACAATGATACCGCCTCCGTGTGCGTTAATCGGACGGCCATTCGTATCGTTCCATACCTTACCGGATACAAATGCCGCCTCCTGGCAAACCATATTCTGTGGGAGCATATTGAATAATGCTCCCACACTTAAAAGGCAAATATAAACGGTTTTCATCTTAACTTTCAAATGCTTGTACGCCGAATAAGGATATCGGTACATGATCATGCGGACGTTCCGGTTGAATCGTGATAGCCGATGTCAGCAAAGGTTTCTCCAGCCGTATTTCGTTCCGGGAATGATGATTGTCGGACACTTCAAAGACCGTTTTCCCCGCATCGTCCAGTATCCTGTACCTTTGCACGCAGAAAGGCATGACATCCTCCGGATGCCCCATCAAGCACGACTCCATAGCATGGTCGTAGTCGGAATCAAACCACAGCACGATGCGCTGAATCCGTTGAGTTTGTTTCCATTCGCACCGCACCTGAGCGGTTTTGTCGGACAGGGGAGCTATCCAGGCATTGACCGCGCCATTGGCCGGACGAAACACGCCGGAATGTAATTGAGACGCCGTAAAACTTTGGATCGCCGGATGTACTTTCATCGCCAGGTTTTTACCTCCCGGACGGCGCTCCGGCGCATAAAACGGAATTTCTTCAAAGCCGTAAGCGTCGTTTTGCTCCTGTGTCCAGCTATGAAACAGAGACAGTACCCCCGTGACCCTTACCTGAGACTGCGCAACGGAAATCTGCTCGTTTTTCTCCAGTACCACCAGTCCGTACTGCGCTTTCTCCAGTGACTGATCGAACCGGACGGTGAGGGACGATGCGCCTGCCGGAAGAGGATACTCCCTTGTCGCCAGACAGACGTCGGGCGTGTAATTCCCGAAACGGCTACTGATATAGAGACTTGCCTTCAGGCCGGTCGGCGCTTCCGCTTTCAGGGAGAAGGTGAGGGCGGGCGTTTTGCCTGCGGCGAAAGGCAGCAGCATGGCGCTGTCCCGGTTCAGTGTACGCCACGTGCCGTCTTCCGGCAATTCGGAAAGCGCGAACGTACCCGATACGGCAAGTTTGGCCGAAGGAATCAAATCCTGCGGATGCTTCAGTTGCAGCCGCGGCACATACTGACCGGTCTGCATCAGTTGCGTTTGCAACTCCCCGATATGGCCGCCCGAATAAACCTCGCGCGGGAGCAAGTTGTTTTTCTTGCAGATAGCTGCGGCCAATGCTGCCGCCTGGGCGCATAAAGTACCGGTTGAAATCACCCGTGTAGAGCCGAAAGCCGCGTGGGAAACACTGATCAGCCGGCCGGCCATGAAGAGGTTGGATACGTTGCGGCTGTAGATACAACGATACGGTATCGTATAGACCCCTTTGCTATGATACTGCGTACATCCGTGGTATGCGCTATATACCCCTTTGGCGGGATGGAGGTCGATTGCCCAGCCTCCGAACGCAATTGCGTCGTCAAAAGGTTCCTGTTTGATAACATCCTGCTGTTTTAATATGTAATCGCCCTCAAAGCGGCGGCTTTCCCGTTTTCCCGGTATCGTGCTGACCCATTCAAGGGTGAGGTTATCCACATCCGTGAACGTTCCCGAATTTTTAATGTAATCCCAAACCCCGTAAACAACCCGCCATAATTCCTCTTTAATCTTTTCCGAATCGTAAACACGATCCAACTCGTCGCCCCATTCAAGCCACCATAAACGGCAACCGCTGGAATCGCGATGAATATCCTTGAAACGGGGCACTTTAGATGGTATATCTTTCAAGGCGAAAGCGGGCGGAACATATTTCACGGGCCGACCGGCGTCCTTGCTGTAGAAATACATGGAATGTCCCAGTAGCTTTCCGTAATCATCCGGCATAATGAATTTCTCGCCGAACTCTTCGGCCTTTTCCGCTCCTACCCTGAAACTTGCACCGGATAAGAACGCAATAATCCCATCGCCGGAAGCATCGCAAAAATAAGGCGCGCTAAATTCATACTGCGTAGAGTTTTGGCTGCAAAAGGCGAACACTTTCCGTATTTGCGACGGGCCGCCCATTTCAATATTATATACTGCCGTATTCAGCAGGAGGGTGATATTGGGTTCCGCCCATACCTTTTCCAATAACAAGGTATCGAAGAAAATAGAATTTCCTTCTTTGTTTCTATACATGTTTTCCACCAACAACTCTTCCAGTACGCCCCCTTCACGCGCCCAACGGTTGTTGTTCCCCATGTGGCTGGTAGCGCCCAACACCCAAAGGCGGACTTCACTCGAAGCATTCCCACCCAGCACCGGCCTGTCCTGTATAAGCGCCACCTTCAAGCCTGCGCGTGCAGCCGTAATAGCAGAACAAACGCCGGCAACTCCTCCGCCGACAACCACATAATCGGCATCATACGATATGTTAGGATGCTGTTGCGGAGATAACTTATCGTCTGTCGCCACATTCGTTTGCGCTACGCCAACCGCCGGCAATCCCAACCCGGCAACCATCAATCCGGACGTCTTAAAAAACATTCGCCGGTCAATTTCTTTTCTTGATTCTTTCTTTTCCATTTTGTATTTTGTTTTGTATTTCATTTACTTACGGTAAACACGAACATAATCTATTTCCATATAAGTGCCGTCAATATTATCAGTTATTTTGCCTGCCCAGCTAATAATAGCTTCGCTAAGCATTACCGGAGCCGGAGAGAAACAAAAGTTATTTTTTTCGCGACGGATTTCCTTCCCGTCCAAATAAAAGACCAGTTCACCGGCTGTCCATTCCAAGCCAAAGATATGATATTCTTTTGAGAAATCAGTCTTTTCGTACATAAATGACCGGTGAAAATCAGGATGCCTTTTCTTCCCATCGGGTGCAACAATCGTATCCGACCAATTATGGATATTGGTATTGATTTCATGCGGGTAGTGTCCTTCATTGATGTCGATTTCAAACCGCTTCCCTGCTTTCGGTTCCGGATCGCGGGAGCGGGTCATCAGCCAAAAAGAATTGTTCGTCCCGGTTTGGCTTGCATACCTGTATCTACACTCAAAATATCCGTATTGGAAATTTCTTCTTGTCCACATACTGGCCGATGTCCATTCCTGACCGCCACGATTTTCCTTCCGATTGACCAGTTTAACCGTACCATTGCCGACTTCGATATTTTCTTCCCACCGGCTACATACAATATGTGTACTTGGCGCATTTTGCGCCTCCCAAACCAGCAACAACTCCTCCCTGCTGTCGTAGTCGAACTCATCAGACCAGAGTAATTTCCGGTCTTGAGCTAATCCATTCGCGGCAGGTACATGCATCATTCGTTCTTCTATAAAATCGGCTGCATCCGATTCATTCGTCTTAAGAATAATCCGAAAATGCTTTCCCTGCTCCGAACATTCCCATGTATTATTCCCGTTGGCGTCGAGCAAAAAACGGCCCCGTTCGGTTTTGAAATAATCTCCTTCGCCATAAACAGCATACATTACAGCCGTTTGATCGTAACTGGAACGCCCGTATTTATCCCGTTCAACTTTTCCCATCACCAAACCGTACACATCTTTCACAGGGTTATTCCGTATATAATCGGCATGTATTAGTTTCAAGCCTGTTTTGATATTCCTCCCTACTTCCGCCCCACTGAAAATAATGGGAGTAGGCCAATGATCTATCGTACAGTTGGAAGCCTTGCAATCGCCTATAATATTCCACTCTTTACCGGTCGGAAATTCTCCGGCCATGATGACTAAATGTTTTACTTTAGCACGAACCAATTCAATCCCGGATAGCTTACTGTACCCGTCAGGTGCGGATTCCAGTAGCGCACATAAATTGGTCAGAAAACCGATGGATATAATGACAACACTGTTATCTTCCGCATGCGCTAATGATTGCCTGTAAACCGTCACGGCATCCGGTACTTCATCGGTAGATTGAATGGAGTGAGGATAATTCGCACAAATAGTGTCTAACCAATTCTCCCACGAACCCGCTTTCATACTACCCGCTTTAGGACTTCCGATAGGTATATCCGGTCTATTAAAGTAAGTATTAAATGCTTGTAAACTTGGCGCAGATCGTTCATGACGATTGGAAAGCACAGTCGCCAATATATTCACATAGCCACTATCCGCCATGCAATGCAAAAAAGCCAATGCACCTGCGTCGTCATAATCCGGGCCAAAATCCGTATCTAAAATAACAGGAATCTTCTTATCTTCCATGCCATGCAAATTTAATCCGTCATGCCAATAGATGGGCGCTATACAAAAGTTCTTCAGGAGCGTTCCTGTAGCCCTTGTCAAGTAATATTCTCCATCCCTGTCCCGAATCACTTCTGCTGCATGCCACGGGTCAATACGGGCTATAGGGTGATGCGTGTCCCAGAAATAGGGCGATTGGCTTCTAAATATATCCTGTCCACCTTGTGGCCAAGGACGGGCGGAAAGGAATAAATAATAATACTCCCCTCTTTTTACAACGAAAGGCGATTCTACGCCCGGCGACGTATTGTTCTCGTCAAAACATATTTGCGGTTTCGACCATTTTATCAGATCGTTACTTGTACTGTAACCAACCACCCAATGCTCTTTATCCTTCATCATACTATAATACATAATCCATTGGTTTCTGTCGTTGTCCCTAAAAACCATTGGGTCTTTGTTTTTTTGGTCATTGGTATATTCGTTGGAACTTGCCAGTAAAGGTTCGGGAAAATGTTCCCAGTGAAACAAGTCCTTTGAGGTAGCGCACCTTATTTCCCTCGGCGCTGAAATCATGGTATAAAACATGTAGTAAGTATCCTCATGACGAATAATATGCGGCGCCCATATTTCTTTTTCACAGGATCCGACACAAAAATCCTCCTCCCTTACCCAAGGCGTCTGCGTTAAGGAGTCCGCCGTTAAATGGATAAATTTCTTCTCGCCTTCCATGATTCCATAGACATGCCATTTCGCATCTTTTTCATGATACGTCACCGTGTGATCATTGAGATAGGGAATCTTATATAAAGTGATTGGTTCTCCGACTTCAATAATACCTGAAGTATCTGAAGATTGCGCCGGACAATAGGCAGGCACAACAAATAGAAGTATCAACAAGAGAGTTATACGTGAATATATTTTCATGTGTTATAATATAGAAAAAATAAATCACATAGGATAACCCTATGTGATTTATTTTAATAAAACAACTTAATAACCCGGATTCTGCGTCAGGTTTGGATTCAAATTCATTTCTCTTTCGGGAACAGGCCATAATTCATCCCTGTTTTTGGTGAACATTCGGTTTTCCACAACCCTGTAATCCGTGGAAGGATGGGGTTTGTAATTCTGGTATCCAGGATATTCAGGTTCGCCGTTTTCGTCGAAAACGACTGTCGGCCAATCCGCGAACGCGCCTTGGAACGGACGCCCAAGGATCGGACGGTTGCAGTATCTTTCCGCCCATCCCCAACGGCGTACATCCGTGTAGCGGAAACCTTCAAAGGCCAATTCTATTTTGCGTTCATGCCTTACCTTAAGCCGCGCCTGGTTTTGGTCGGACAACTCGCTTAATGTGAAAGCCGGCATCTTGACGTCTTCCCGCCCGGTGCGCAGCTGGTTCAGCGCGTCCGCGACAGACTGGTCGATCTCGTTCAACTCGATTTTTGCTTCCGCATAGATAAGCAACACCTCCCCGTAGCGGCAAAGGATGATCGGATAGTCTCCCTGTCCTAAACGGCTCTTGTATTCCATCGGGGCATATTTGCGCGGATAGTATCCGGTATAGGCTGTATACTGGTTGACGGTGTAGCAATCGTTATTTGTTACATACGTCTCCGTCACATAGTTGTAGCAGGTGGTACTGTCCACGTGACTGTCGAAACGGAAATCGCCAAAACGGTCGCCGGGAGTGACGAAGCTCAACTTCAAGCGCGGGTCTCTGTTTTCATAAGGCGCATTTTTACTGAACAGTGGCGATTCGGCAATGTTTTTCCCGTCCGTGCAAAGGTAGGAATCAAGCATGCTTTGCGAAGGCACCAGACAAGCCCATCCGACCACATTGCGGGAAAGCAGGTACTGGGGCAAGGCATGATAGGAGTTGATGGATCCGCCAAATTCTTGCTTCAAAATAATCTCCTTGTTGTTGCCATCCCATAAACCGGCGGGAAGAAACAGTTCGCCATATTTGGGATACAACTGGTATGCTCCCGATTCCATTACCGCCCTGGCTGCATCGGCCGCCACCTTCCACTGGCCGAAATAGAGCGCCGAGCGTGCCTTGTAGGCATTGGCCGTCCCTTTGGTAGCCCGTCCAATATCGGCGGCGGCGGTGTATTGCGTCGGCAGCAAACCGGCTGCTTCCGTGTAGTCTGCCATCACCTGTTCGATAACCCTGTCTTTGGGGGTACGGGTGATATTCATGGCGTCGCTAATGGACGTGACAGGTTCCGTCACCAGCGGGGCGTCGCCAAAATAAAGCGCCAGACGGGCATAATAGTAGGCGCGGAGAAACAGGGCTTCACCCCGGTACTGCCTGATCTGGTCGTCCGTAAGCAATGACGCCTTTTCGTCGATGACTTCCAGCATGGTATTGCACCTGCCGATCCCTTGATAGGCGCGGCTCCAGGTTTCCCTTATTTGCCCGTTTTTATAATCGTGTTCTCCCCTTGCAATGGTGTGAGCATCATTTTCCTGCCGGGGAAAAGCTGCATCGGACATGCAATCAAGAACAATGGGAAAGGTATAAGACCCTTCACCCGTTTCCCGCAGAAAACGGTAGCAGGCAACAATACCGTTGCTGACTTCCTGTGCGTTTGTATAAAATGTTTCCTGTGAAGGCTTATCCAGCGGATATTTGTCCAACACATCGGCACAACCGGCTAATAATACGATATTGATTGCTATTATAATTAACTTTTTCATAGAATGTAAATTTATACGGTTAGAAATTCAAATTAAAACCAAGCGAATAAGTGGATACAAGAGGCATGGTATCCCGTGCATTATTATCCTTTTGTTCCGGGTCGTATCCCGGCGCCATGTGGTCAAGGGTAAACAGGTTTTGGGCGGAAATATAGAACCGTGCACTCTTGATAAAGCTGCTCTTCAACACTTTTCGGGGGATGGAATACCCTAACTGAAGATTCTTCAACCGAAGGTAAGCGGCATTTTGCATCCAGTAGGTAGACGTCTGGGTATTATTGGCGCTGGAAATAAACAAGCGGGGGTAATCCGCATTGGTTTGCCCTTCCTGCCATCTGCCGTCTCGCTGCCAGTTCTGAATGTTGCCGGCATTGTTGAACGCCCATGCCAGGTCGCCTCGCAAATAACCGTCGCGTTTCCCTACTCCCTGGAAGAACAGTCCCAGATCAAAGTCCTTGTATTGCATGGAAAAATCCAAACTGAACGTATAACGCGGAATGGTATTCCCTATCACCTTAAAGTCGTTTACGTCGATCACCCCGTCGCCCGCATCGGGTACGCCGTCGCCGTCTGAATCTACGGTCGGCTGGTCAAGATATTTCACATCGCCACCCTGGAGTTTTCCCCATTGTGCCAAAGAACTTCTTGCCGCATCGAACGAGGGGAACAGCCCGTCGTCCACCAATCCCCAAATAGAATTGATCGGATAGCCTTCCCGGTTGGTCAATATGCTTTCGGAGGTTTGCACAATACCTTTCATGTCGAGTATTTCATTCTTCACGTCGGATAATGTAGCAGCTATGCGGTAAGAGAAATCATTCTGCCTGCCGTTGTAGGCTGCACTCACGTCCCAACCTTTATTCCGCACCTTTCCTGCATTTTGTCTGGGTTGATTGCCGTATCCCATGACGGAAGGAATGTCCATTGCCATCAGGATGTTGTCGGTCGTTTTGATGTAGTAGTCAAACACCAGGTCAATTTTACCGTCAAGCAAGCCCAGATCAATACCTATGTCGGTCATTTCCGTTGTTTCCCAGGTAATATCGCGCATCGCATAATCCGTTGCCGCATAACCGTTGGATACAATCTGGTTGAAGATCATGGGTTGGCTGATGTTGATATCCATAGAGTAAGGATAATTACTGCCCAAACCTTCCTGATTACCCAACTGTCCCCAGGAGGCGCGCAGTTTGGCATTGCTCAACCATTTCAGGTTCTCCATAAAGTGCTCTTGAGAGAAACGCCACCCAGCCGAGAAGGATGGATATATCCCCCATTTATTCCCTTTGGCAAAACGGGAAGAACCGTCGTAGCGAATGTTGCCTTCCAACAGGTATTTCCCGGCAAAGTCGTAATTGACCCTTCCGAA
>JAITPV010000164.1 GCA_031289275.1 Tannerella sp. | reverse complement strand
GAAAGGTGGTCGGTGATGGGCTTGTCGTATTCGTCAATCAGGATTACGGCCTTCTGCCCTGTAGACTTGTGCAACTGCTCGATTAATTCCCTGAATTTGTAGGACAAAGGCGCGTCCGGCAAAGACAATTGATATTTGTCTGCCGCATCTCTGATGAACGAGGAGAGCGACCACTTCAGATCCTCGGTAGTTCTGAACGACAATCCTCCAAAATCTATCCGCAAAACAGGATTCTGCTGCGTCCAATCCCATTTATCGTAGATATAAAGTCCTTCAAACAAATCTTTCCGGCCTTTGAAAAGTGCATCCAGCGTACTTACCAGCAACGATTTTCCGAAACGACGCGGACGGGATAGAAAATAGATTCTTCCGGTGATAATCATCCGGTGAACATACTCCGTCTTGTCCACGTATAAACAATCTGTGCTACGTAAAACAGAAAATGACTGTGTTCCTATGGGTAACTGTTTCATGACTGCAAATTCTTTTTTCGCAAAGATATAACATTTTCAGTGAATGTTGAACTTTTGAACATTTCTTTTCCCGTGTTCAAAAAAATGCCCTACCTTTGCCTGAAAATTATGATTCTGTGAAAAAATACCTGTTTATCGGATGGTTTTTGCTGTTGTACATGCAGGCAAGTACGCAGCCCTTGTTGAGCGAGCATGCGCAGATCAGCCTGGTAACGTGTGCGCCAAGTGATAAGGCCGCCTATACTTTATACGGACATACCGCCGTACGGGTGCAGGACAGAATCCGGCTGGACTCCGCAACGTGGCGCGACATTGATTGCGTGTTTAATTACGGCATCTTCAATTTTTCCGAACCGAATTTCATCTACCGCTTCACGAAAGGCGAAACGGATTATATGCTGGCGTATTATGCCTACGACGAATTTATCGTGGATTACCAACTGCGTGGCAGTGAAGTCTACGAACAGACGCTGAACCTGAGCTATCCCGAAAAAGCCGCCATCTGGCAGGCGCTCCTGCTGAACGCCCAGCCGGAAAACCGCGTCTATCGCTACAATTTCTTTTTCGATAACTGTTCTACCCGTCCGGCGGTGTTACTCGAACAACACATCAACGGAACGATCCTTTTTGAAGAAACGGCCGCTTCACCGGCGTCTTTCCGGCAGATGATCAATGCCTGCACACGTAATCATCCGTGGCTGACCTTCGGATGCGATTTGGCATTAGGTATGCCGGCCGACCGTGAGACAACCTTTCGCGAAGCCTTCTTCCTGCCTGAAAACCTGAAAGAAGCTTTTGCACATGCGCGGATTCTCCGTCCGGATGGCTCCACGCAGCCGTTGGTGTCGGAGGAGCAGATACTTGTCGAAGAAATCCCGGACGATGATGAAACCGCACATACCGTTTTCACACCATTGCTATGCAGTATCCTGTTTTTTACGGCCATTTTAATAATTACCCTGTTTGAATGGAAGAAAAAACGCTATTTCCGGGCGCTGGACAGCATCCTCTACCTGTGCGCCGGAATAGCGGGAGGTGTGCTGTTTTTCTTGTGTTTCGTCTCGGTACATCCGTGTACATGGCCGAACCTGGCAGTCGCGTGGCTGCATCCGTTCCACCTCGTCGGCGTGATCCTGTTTGCCGTAAAAAAACTTAATGAAGCCGCATATTACTATCATTTTATTAACTTTGCGGCGCTTTTGTGCATGTGTTTCGGTTGGATATTTATTGTCCCCTACATGAACATGGCCTTTATCCCGTTGGTATTAAGTTTTATAATCCGTGCGGGCTATTGCTTTATCAGAAAATTAGAACATATCGGATGAAAAAAATTATCTCCTCCCTGATGATGGTTTTGGCTGTTAGCCAGATACAGGCACAACAACAGACACCTAAATTAGTTGTCTACATCACGGTTGATCAACTTCGCGGGGATTATGTCGAATACTTTTATCATACTTTCGGCGAACGCGGCTTCAAACGCCTGATGAACGAAGGTGCAGTCTATCATAACCTCCGGTTTGAATTTTCGGATGTAGACCAGGCCAGCGCCTTTGCCACGCTGTTTACCGGAACCAATCCCTGCAATCACGGGATTACGGGTAACCAAGTGTACGATTTCGAGCGCTTGAAAGAAACACCGTCTCTTTTCGACTCCGAATATTTAGGCAATTTTACGCGCGACAACTATTCTCCCAAGAACCTGTTGGCCGCCACCGTCGGCGACGAATTGAAAATAGCCTCCAAAGGACGGAGCGAAATCTATGCCGTCGCACCGGATGCGGAAAGCGCGATACTCTCGGCCGGACATGCTGCCAACGGCGTTTTCTGGCTCGACAACTTCAATGGGAAGTGGGCTACCACGACCTACTACAAAAACGTCCCCTGGTACGTGGAACGATACAATAACAGTCCCGAATCGCTGCCCGTAAGGGTCGACGCCATGACTTGGCAACCGTCTTTGGCATTAGACCAGTACAAGGCATTGCCTTATGTGCAGGAGAAAATACCGTTCAGTTACACCTTCAAAGCGAAAACCGTCGATTGTTTCCTCAAAGTGAAGACTTCGCCTTTCGGTAACAAGGAAGTAAACCGTCTGGTAGCTCAGTTCTTCGAATACGCCGGATTCGGAACGCGCACCGGTCCGGACATGCTGGCTGTCACTTTCTATGCCGGTAATTATTACGGCAACAAGGCAAAAGAATACACTTACGAAATTCAGGATACGTATTACCAGTTGGACAAGGACATCGAAGAGTTGCTGAATACGATAGACAAGAAAGTCGGATTAAAAAATACATTGATTGTATGCTCCGGCACGGGCTATTTCAAAAGCGAAGAAGAACGCCCGGAAGGAATGTCGCTGCCCGGCGGGGAATTTCATCCCAAACGCTGTACCGCGCTGCTGAACATGTATCTGATGGCGATATACGGACAAAAAAACTGGGTGAGGGGCTTTTTCAACAATCAGATATTCCTTAATCGCAAGGCCGTCGAAGAGGATAAACTAGATTTAGCCGACTTCCAGCATAAAGCCGCCGAATTTATTTCCGAATTTAGCGGCGTAGCGCGCGTCACCACCGATATGACGCTTCGCGAAGGGATATGGAACGAAGAAATGGCCGGCTTCCATCTCGGCACCTATCACGCCGGACGCGGCGATTTGATCATCAGCCTGAAACCCGGATGGGTCATAAACAACGATCTGCCTGACGAAAAGATCAAATACACGCGAAACAATGCCGTACAAACGCCGCTTATCTTTATGGGCTACGGCATCAAACCTCAACATATCTACCGCGAAATCTATGCGACGGAAGTAGCGCCTACGTTAACCCACGTCCTGCGCATCCGGCCGCCCAATGCCTGTGACCGTACGCCGCTTTATGAGATCAGCAATTTGAAATAAATACGAAAACAAACAGATTATAAATTATGGGATTCAATAATATAATGACAAAATTGTTCGGTAACAAATCCGAACGTGACTTGAAAGAAATTACGCCTTACGTAAAACAAATAACGGATGTCTATCCTTCCATACAGGCGCTCTCCAACGACGACCTGCGCACAAGGACACAGGAAATCCGGCAAAAAGTGCTCTCCTATGTTTCGGAGGAAAAACAGCACATCGAAGATTTGCGCAGCGGCATTGATGACAAAGAACTGGAAGAACGCGAAGCCATCTGGGCGGAAGTCGACGAGATTGAGAAACAAATCGCCGAAAAGTTTGAAACCGTACTCGAAGAGGTCTTGCCGGAAATATTTGCCATCGTCAAAGATACGGCCCGAAGATTTACGGAAAACAATGACATCGCGGTTACAGCCAACGATTTTGACCGCGAGCTGGCTACCAAACATGACTTCGTGGATATCGACGGCGAACAGGCCGTTTATCATAACCACTGGATGGCCGGCGGAAATGAAATCGTTTGGGACATGATCCATTATGACGTGCAACTCTTTGGCGGCGTCGTCTTGCATAAAGGGAAAATCGCCGAAATGGCTACCGGCGAAGGGAAAACCCTGGTCGCTACCCTGCCCGTCTTCCTGAACGCACTGACCGGTAAAGGCGTGCATGTCGTGACGGTAAATGATTACCTTTCCAAACGCGACTCCGAATGGATGGGGCCGTTGTATATGTTCCACGGCCTTTCGGTCGACTGTATCGACAAGCATCAACCGAACTCCGACAATCGCAGGAAAGCCTACAACGCCGATATTACCTTCGGCACTAACAATGAATTTGGCTTCGATTACCTGCGCGACAATATGGCCATTAGCCCGAACGACCTGGTACAGCGCAAACACAATTACGCCATTGTCGACGAGGTCGACTCCGTGCTGATTGACGACGCCCGTACGCCATTGATTATTTCCGGACCTGTCTCGAAAGGTGAAGAACAACTCTTCGACCAGTTCCGCTCCAATGTGGAAATCGTCTACAACGCGCAGAAAAATCTTTGCACCAAACTCCTGGCCGAAGCGAAAACCAAGATGTCCTCCGGTAATGACTCCCACACTCGCGAAGAAGGCGCCACCCTGCTTTATCGCTCCTTCAAAGGATTGCCGCGTAACAAAGCCCTGATTAAATTCCTGAGCGAGCAAGGCGTCAAAGCGAGCATGTTGAAGACCGAAGAATATTTCATGCAGGACAACATGCGGAAAATGCCCCTGCTCGTTAACGACATGAGCGATAAAGACGACGAAGAAAACAAGAAAATACGCAAGGAAAACGAGAAAATAAGAGTCGAAAATACCAAACAACCGGACGACGCCGGAACGCCCCTGCCGGAAAAAGAAGAAAAGAAATACGGCAGCAACGCCCTCTATTTCGTGATCGACGAAAAAAACAACAGCATCGAACTGACCGAAAAAGGACTTGACCTGCTGACCGGAAAGTCGGACGACCCGTACTTTTTCATCCTCCCCGACATTGCCTCCGAGCTGTCTCAAATAGAGACGAGCGGTACGGATGCCGAAGTGCAAGCTAAAAAAGACGAAATCCTGACGAATTATTCCATCAAAAGCGAACGGGTACATACCATCAACCAGTTACTGAAAGCATATACCCTGTTTGAACGGGATGATGAATACGTGGTAATCGAAGGACAAGTCAAAATCGTAGACGAACAAACCGGCCGTATCATGGAAGGCCGCCGCTATTCCGACGGACTGCATCAGGCCATCGAATCCAAGGAACGTGTGAAAGTGGAAGCCGCGACCCAGACATTTGCCACCATCACGCTGCAAAATTATTTCCGCATGTATCATAAACTGTCCGGTATGACCGGCACGGCAGAGACGGAAGCCGGCGAATTATGGAACATCTATAAACTGGATGTCGTCGTCATTCCGACCAACCGTCCCATTTCGCGGACAGACATGAACGACCGGATTTACAAGACCAAACGCGAGAAATACAATGCCGTCATTGAAGAAATCGGCGCCCTGATTGCCGCCGGCCGGCCGGTGCTGGTCGGTACCACCTCCGTCGAGATTTCGGAATTGCTGAGCCGTATGTTGAACATGCGCAAAATCCCGCACAACGTGTTAAATGCCAAACTGCACCAGCGCGAAGCCGACATTGTGGCGCAAGCCGGCCAGTCGGGCACCGTGACCATTGCAACCAACATGGCCGGTCGCGGTACGGACATCAAACTCTCGCCCGAAGTAAAGACGGCCGGAGGATTGGCCATTATCGGCACCGAACGCCATGAAAGCCGGCGCGTAGACAGGCAGCTGCGCGGACGTGCCGGACGGCAAGGAGACCCGGGTTCGTCCGTTTTCTTCGTCTCGCTCGAAGACGACCTGATGCGCCTCTTCGCCACCGAACGGATCGCCGGATGGATGGACAAGATGGGATTCAAAGAAGGCGACATGCTTGAAGCCAACATGCTGAGCAAATCCGTAGAACGCGCACAGAAGAAAGTGGAAGAAAACAACTTCGGCATCCGTAAGCGATTGCTCGAATACGACGACGTGATGAACTCGCAACGAAACGTCATCTATACCCGCCGCAAACACGCACTGATGGGCGAACGGATCGGTCTGGACGTGATGAATACGCTCTACGATGCGACCGTCATCATCGTGGATCAATCCGTGGATACAAGCAATTACGAAGAGTATCAGGTAGAACTTTTCCGTACCCTGGCTATCGAATCCCCGTTTACGGAAGAAGTATTTCACGAAGTCAAAGCCGCTAAACTGACGGACGATTTATTCGAAGAAGTACTGAAACAGTTCAAACGCCGGATGGAACGGATGGCGCAAACGGCCAATCCGATCATCAAACAAGTCTATGAAACGCAGGGCGCAACATACGAAAACATCCTGATCCCCATCTCGGACGGCAAACGGATGTATCAAATCTCCTGCAACCTGAAAGAAGCTTACGAAACCCAGTCGAAGGCCATCGTGAAGTCGTTCCAGAAATCCATCACGCTGCATACCATCGACGATGCCTGGAAAGAGCACCTGCGTGAGATGGACGAGTTGCGCCATTCGGTACAGAACGCCAGTTACGAAAACAAAGACCCGCTGTTGATCTATAAACTGGAATCCTACAACCTGTTTAAAAGCATGGTGGAAAACATGAACCGCAAAACGGTCTCCATCCTGATGCGCGGACAAATTCCCATGCGCGAAGAGGCGGCCGGCATACAGTTACGTCAGGCAGTCCCCGAAAAACGTCAGGACATGAGCCGTTACCGGACGGAAAAAAGCCAGATTGGCGGCGGCGATCCGTTATTGCCCAAACCGCCCGTCGGCCCGCAGCAACCGCAGCGCATCGAACCCATCCGTGCCGAAAAACATGCCGGACGAAACGATCCCTGTCCCTGCGGTAGCGGTAAGAAATATAAAAACTGCCACGGCAAAGGATTGTAAAGATTGTTTGCATTCCGCCGCACACAGTATTGAAAAATGAATATTGAACGGTGTATTTCAAATAAGAACAATATGTATCAAGTGAAATGGAGCCTGACTGTAAAAGTTATCACTATAGCCTTTATAATAATCTGTCTTTTTATAAATATAAAAGAGATACAGAGTTTGATCCAATACAGGATAGCTATAAGTAATGCCTATTTACCTGTTACGCTATTATTTCTACTCAATTCGGCGATAATATTTGTTTTTATACATATTCCGCTATCTATTAAACTGAATAACGAAAGCGTTATTCTAAAGAAAATGTGTGGAAGTATCCGAATAGATTATTCGGAAATTGTTTCTGTGAAAAAAATCAATCCGTCTGCTGATTTAAGAATATCCGGAAGTTGTGGATTTTGTGGTTATACTATACTCGGTCATAAACTGCGTTATCATATAATTGGAAATTCAAGGATAGCAGCGTGTCCAATTCCTTCCTGTTTTCCTTATTGACCGTTTTTTGCAATGACTTGTTTATGGCCTCCTTGAATTCGGAAAAATCATTATGACACTTGCAATTCAAACAATCCTTCTTCAACCAT
>JAITPV010000107.1 GCA_031289275.1 Tannerella sp. | reverse complement strand
TATCGGTTAAGACAGCCACCACATCTACCACGGAAAAATACCATTCTTCCCGGTCTTCGTCCCATACGGTGCGGACTTTTTTCTCTTCAAAGAGTTTGACTGAATCTTTTTTTGTCATGCCTATTTTTCCAATACGCTTATTTTCGTTTCAATAATTATTTTTCGGCCGGAATCAATGATTCCGGTCGCAGTGCAGTCTGCATGGCAGGTAGATTTGCAAAAGTAGAATCTTTTTTCATAATAACTCCTGTATGTTACAAAGAAAATGGCCTCTCTAACGTTTTTTAAGCCTTCCGCCTAATGAGTAATAATGACAAAGTTGCACGTCGTACGAAAGCCAACCGATCAGCTTCAAATCCGGCTACCCTGTCCGGTATTTATGATTTGAAATAAAATAGCATATCAATGAATTAATTTGATGCAAAACACGTCATTTATCGGACAGATTGTAATTTCATGCAAGAAATCAATCATTTTGTTTGGATTTTATGCTTCTATTCTGACAAAAAGATATATATTTGCACCGAATAAAGACAAAAGGAAATAATTGAGGTTGAAAATATTCAAAAATGGCAAAACAGATACATTTTCATAAGATGCACGGAGCCGGAAACGACTACATATATATAAATACGATGCTTTATCCGGTGATCTATCCTGAGTTTTTGGCGATCCGGTGGAGCGCCCCTCATACGGGCATCGGTTCGGACGGGCTGGTTTTGATCGGAGCCTCGGACAAGGCCGATTTCAACATGCGCATCTTTAATGCCGACGGCTCGGAAGCTATGATGTGCGGGAACGCCTCCCGTTGCATCGGAAAATATGTATACGACCTGGGATTGACCTCGAAAACGAATGTGACGCTCGAAACACGGTCCGGCATTAAGGAACTCCGGTTGCACGTTGCGGACGGAAAAGTAGAAAAAGTCACCGTCAACATGGGCTGTCCCGTGGTAGAAGAAGCGCTTGTCGCCGTCGAAACCGGCGGAACAACGTATCAGGGACTGAACGTTTCTATGGGAAATCCTCATTTTGTCATTTTTGCGGACGGTGTGGACGCGATTGATTTACCCACCGTCGGCCCCCCGATCGAACATCACCCGCTTTTCCCCGACCGGACGAATGTCGAATTTGCACAAGTCATCAGTCAAGACGAAATACGGATGCGCGTCTGGGAACGGGGTTCCGGCATCACGCAAGCCTGCGGTACGGGCGCTTGTGCGACACACGTAGCCGCGGTTACTTTGGGAAAGACCGGCCGTAAAACCACCGTCCGGATGGACGGAGGCACGCTGGCCATTGACTGGGAAGAAGCGACCGGCAAAGTGTGGATGACGGGCGACGCCGTGATGGTATTTGAAGGAGACATAACATTATAACAAACATACATAACAAACAATTTTGAGTGAATATGGCTTTAGTAAACGAACATTTTTTGAAACTACCCGGCAATTATCTGTTTTCGGATATTGCCAAAAAGGTACAGACATTTAAACGAACTCATCCGAAGGCAGAAATAATTAGTTTAGGTATCGGAGACGTGACCCGTCCTCTACCGCAAGCTGTGCGTGACGCCATGCACAAGGCGGTAGATGAGATGGGTGACGTGGCCACTTTCCGGGGTTATGGACCGGAACAGGGGTATTCTTTTTTGATGGAAGCAATCATCAAACACGATTATGCCACGCGCGGCATTTCGTTGGAACCGGGCGAAGTTTTTGTCAGCGACGGGGCAAAAAGCGATACCGGGAACATCGGCGACATTCTCCGGCAAGATAATTGCGTCGGGGTGACAGACCCGATCTATCCGGTTTATATCGATTCGAACGTCATGGGAGGACGCGCCGGCGAGTTGGAAAACAACAAATGGAATCAAGTGATCTACATTCCCTGCACGGAAAAGAATCATTTCGTTCCGGAAATTCTCGACCGCCGGATGGATATACTCTATCTCTGCTATCCGAACAATCCGACAGGCGCTTCCATCACCAAAGACGCGCTGAAACAATGGGTAGACTATGCGTTGGCAAACAATGTGCTGATCATGTATGACGCCGCTTACGAGGCCTACATACAGGATCCGGATATTCCCCATTCGATCTATGAAATCAAGGATGCTAAAAAAGTAGCGATCGAATTTCGCAGCTATTCCAAAACCGCCGGATTCACCGGCGTACGATGTGGATATACGGTTATACCCAAAGATTTGAAAGGATACACGATCCAGGGCGAAACCGTTTCGTTGAATCAGTTGTGGAACCGCCGCCAATGCACCAAATTCAACGGAACAAGTTACATCACCCAGCGGGGCGCGGAAGCAATCTATACCCCCGAAGGCGCCGCTCAGGTGAAAGAGACGATACAATATTACATGGGCAATGCCCAAATCATAAAAGAGGGACTCGAAAGCGCCGGTCTGACGGTGGCTTCCGGCGGGGATAACGCTCCTTATCTATGGGTAAAAACCCCCGGCGACGCTTCCTCATGGGCGTTTTTTGATCAGATGCTTCACGGCGCCAAAGTAGTCAGCACACCGGGAGTCGGTTTCGGCCCGAGTGGCGAAGGGTATATTCGTTTAACCTCTTTCGGTACACGCGAAAACTGTATCGAAGCAATGGAAAGGATCTATAAATGGTTACGATAAAAATATATACCGAATATTAGTTTTTTCATATGGTTGATGCGCACAATTATATGACGGTTTTTTAAAATGGAGTTGTTTAATTTAAAAGTAAAACGAAATGAAAAAGAGGAACATTCAAAAGTATGTGTATGCGGTAATCGTATGTATTGCCGTCGCGTCAATCATTCCGGCAGCTGTGAAAGCGCAGGAAGTAGTGGAGGCTTCTGTAGGCGGAGACATTGTCAGCAGTTACATCTGGCGTGGCTCGGAATGTGCAGGAGCAAGTGTGCAACCGGCGTTGTCGGTCGGTGTAGGTGGATTCTCGCTGACTGCGTGGGGATCTATCGGGTTTGCCGGATATGAAGTCGGATACCCGAAAGAGTACGATTTTACGCTGGGATATGGAACCGGCGGATTCAGTGTTGCGATAACGGATTATTGGTTTGACCAACCGGAAACGAAGTATTTTAATTACAAAGCGGAAACGACCGCCCATATGTTCGAGGGCACCCTGGGGTACGACTTCGGGCCGTTGGCCGTTTCGTGGAACACGTTCTTCGGCGGAAACGATTTCAACTCGGAAGGCGATAGGGCCTATTCCACGTATGTGGAAGTGAGCGCCCCGTTCAAGCTGGGCGGTCTTGATTTCAAGGCGGAAATAGCCGCTACTCCGTGGGACGGACTTTACTCGGATGATTTTAATGTGGTGAATATCGGCCTGACAGGATCAAAAAACATCAAGATAACCGATTCGTTCAGTATTCCGGCATTTACGAAGATCATTTTTAATCCGTATACGGAAAAGGCCTTTTTCGTTTTCGGAATCAGTTTGTAACTGTTTCAAAAGAGAATATGACAGTTATTTATTCAGGTATCAATTAAAATAAAAACAGTATGAAAAAGATTGAAGCTATTGTTCGCAAGACTAAATTTGAAGAGATCAAAGACGCACTGATGGAAGCCGACATTGAATGGTTTTCGTATTATGATGTGCGCGGAGTAGGGAAAACCCGCCAGGAACGTATTTACCGGGGGGTAGTGTATGATACGAGTTATATTGAACGCATATTGCTCACCATTGTGGTGCGCGACGTCAATGTAGACAAGACGGTGGAGGCTATTCTTAAAACAGCCCAGACGGGCGAGATTGGCGACGGACGGATTTTTATCTCCACAGTCGACGACGCCATCCGTATCCGTACGGGTGAACGAGGTGATATTTCACTTTATAATGCAGCTCAATAATAGTACTAACGAAATAAAAATAAACATTATGGATATACATATACTATCCCGTATTATGCGGCGGAGTATTGCCGGAATCGTATTGATCGGCTTCTTCGCAACCGGAGCGATGGCTCAGGACCCTACGGTGGAACAAACGGTAGGTGATTTGGTCTCAGGTTTGAATACCGTATGGATGCTTCTGGCCGCCATGCTGGTGTTTTTCATGCAACCGGGCTTTGCGCTGGTCGAAGCCGGTTTTACGCGCAGTAAGAACACGGCCAATATTATTACCAAGAACTTTTGCGACTTCATGTTCGGCTCGCTGCTTTTCTGGGCAATCGGGTTCGGCTTGATGTTCGGAGATGGCGGTTTTATCGGAACGCCCCATTTTCTTGACTTGAGTTTCTATGACGGCGGCGGCCTCCCGACAGCCGGATTCCTGGTTTTCCAGACCGTGTTCTGCGCTACGGCGGCCACGATCGTATCGGGAGCTATGGCGGAACGTACCAAGTTCTCGATGTACATTTGCTACTCCATCCTCATCTGTACCATTATCTATCCCATCTCCGGTCACTGGACATGGGGCGGCGGCTGGTTGATGAACGGAGACGAAGGCAGTTTCATGTTGAATACCTTTGGCGCGACTTTCCACGATTTTGCCGGATCAACGATCGTACATTCCGTCGGCGGATGGATTGCGCTGGTTGGAGCGGCCATCCTCGGCCCGCGTATCGGCAAATACGGCAAAGATAAAAAGTCGAAAGCCATTCCGGGGCATAACCTGACGTTTGCCGCTCTGGGCGTATTCATCCTCTGGTTCGGATGGTTCGGATTCAACCCCGGTTCGCAGTTGGCAGCAGCCGGAGCGGGCGACCGTGAAGCCATTTCACATGTATTTCTGACGACTAATCTGGCGGCAAGCGCCGGGGGAATATTGGCATTACTCGTTTCGTGGCTGAAATACGGAAAACCGTCGTTGTCGTTGACGCTGAATGGCGTCCTGGCCGGATTGGTAGGTATTACCGCCGGATGCGACGCCGTGTCACCGTTAGGCGCCGTAATTATCGGTGCAGTCTGCGGTGCGGCGATGATCTTCGCGGTCGAATTTATAGACAAGGTATTGAAAATCGACGATCCTGTCGGCGCATCTTCCGTTCACGGCGTATGCGGCTTGATCGGAACGGTGATGACCGGTCTTTTG
>JAITPV010000105.1 GCA_031289275.1 Tannerella sp. | reverse complement strand
AGCCTCCACGACCCTGCTTGCGGTTTCTTCCGGATTGCATGCACAGGAAAAAACACGCCCAAATGTGGTTGTGATTATAGCAGACGACTTGGCGTCTAACGAACTGAGTTGTTATGGCGGTAAAAATCTGAGAACCGGCAACATTGACAGACTGGCAGAGGAAGGCATCCTTTTGACCAATAATTATGCGTCCTGTGCCATGAGTGTCCCCATCCGGGCGTCATTATACACCGGATTGTATCCTGCCGGACACGGTTCATATCAAAATCATAAAACGTCTTACTCAACGGTCAAAAGTATTACCCATTACCTGCCTCAGGCGGGGTATCGGGTCGGTCGGGCAGGCAAACAACATACGACTCCCTCATCCGTTTATCGGTTTGAAGAAGTCCCCGGTTTTGAAACCAATTGTGTGTCACGCACGGCTCATTATACAACTGACGGCATTCGGGAATATATCAACAGGGACGATCAGCCATTCTGTTTGTTTGTGTGCAGTATTCACCCGCATATACCGTGGACATGGGGCAATCCGGATGAGTTTGATGCCGACAAACTGGTTTTACCACCCAATTTCGTTGACAATAAAGAGACCCGACAAATATTCCGGAAGTATCTGGCGGAAGTCCGGTCGTTAGACAATGAAGTGGGTGCCATATTGGAAGTCCTCGAAAAAAGCGGCAAATTGGAGAATACGCTGGTACTGTTTCTCGGCGAACAAGGCCCGCAAATGCCGTTCGGCAAATGGACCTGTTTCAGATACGGCCAGCACAGCGCTTTAATTGCCCGGTATCCCCAAAGGATTAAAGCAGGAACAACACATGATGCATTGGTACAGTACGAAGACATCTTGCCGACTTTGATGGATTTTGCCGGAGGAGACGTGATTGAAGGCATTGATGGAACGAGTTTTCTTCCTGTTTTGTTCGGACAGAAAAAGGAGCATCGCAAATGGAGTTACGGCATTCATAACAACATCCCGGAAGGAACAGCATATCCGGTACGAAGTATTCAGGATAAACGATATAAACTGATCGTTAATTTGACGCCGGATGTTCCCTATTTTGAGAAGCATGAAATGAATGTGAATAATAAAGACGAAGTATGGAGTTATTGGTTGGAGACGGCAAAGAGCGATACGTATGCCAAATTCCTGACAGACCGTTTTGTTCATCGCCCGGCAATAGAATTTTATGATTTGGAAAAAGATCCCTGGGAACTGAATAATCTGGCTGAACACCGGCAATATGCCAAACGAATAGCAAACATGAGAACCGCACTGGAAAAATGGATGCAACAGCAAGGCGATTCCGGTATTGCAATGGATGTGGAATTTAAAAACAAACCGTAGTCCTGTGGCATTGAAATGAGAGTAATTCAAGTAAAATAAAACAATAAATAGATGAAACGAATTGTAAACAGCAAGAACATTGGATTGTTATCTTCCGCTTTGATGCTGGGCGGAACCGTTGCGGCGCAATACAGCCCGCAACAACCTTTCACAGGAAAGATCGGGACAACACTTCCCGAATCCGTCCCTGCAAAAATCGACTACAATAAAAAAGCGGTAGCAGGGGCGCCTAACGTAATCTGGATTTTAATTGATGATGCCGGATTCGGAGCGACCCGCCCTTTTGGCGGATTGATAGAAACGCCCAATATCGAGCAACTTGCCAATAATGGATTACGATTTACAAATTTCCATACAACCGGTATATCTTCCCCGACAAGAGCGGCTTTACTGACCGGTCGAAATCATCATTCCGTACATATCGGTCTATTGACCCCTGCGGTGATGGATTTTCCGGGATACGATACCCGGATGCCGTTTGAAAAAGCAACTGTCGCCGAAATCCTTCGCGAAAACGGATATAACACGTTTGCTCTCGGCAAATGGCATCTCACCCCGGTCGTGGAAAACTCGCAGGCCGGGCCATTCAATCGTTGGCCTACCGGACGGGGATTCGACAATTTCTACGGATTCCTTCCGGGTGCGACCGATCAATGGCATCCGGAATTATGGGAAGATCAGACCAAACTGAACACAACATCCAACACCCGGCATCTGAACGAATTATTAGCCGACAGAGCCATCAAATACATTGCCAATCAAAAGTCAAGTGATCCCGAAAAACCATTCTTTTTATATTTGGCTACCGGAGCAACACATGCGCCTCATCAGGTAGCCGGGGAATGGATTGATTCATATAAAGGGAAATTTGACGAAGGATGGGATGTGTACCGGGAAAAAACGCTCAAGCGCCAGAAAGAATTGGGTATTATCCCCGAAAACGTAGTGTTACCGACACGCAATCCGGGCATCAAAAGTTGGGATTCGCTGTCGGAGAAAGAAAAAAAGGTCTATGCCCGTTTTATGGAAACTTATGCCGGGTTTTATACCTATACGGATTATGAAATAGGTCGTATCATCAACTATTTGGAACAAACGGATTTTCTGGACAACACGCTCATAGTTCTCGTTTTGGGAGACAATGGCGCGAGCAGGGAAGGAACATTTACCGGCAGAATTAATCAGCGATTTGATTCATTAGGCGAAGAGGAACGATTAGATGCGATCCTTCAAAACGGAGATATACTCGGTACGGATCTGACGAGGATGAATTATCCCTTGGGATGGGCTATGGCAGCCAATACCCCTTTCCGTTATTATAAATCCAATGTGAATGCCGAAGGCGCTACCCGTAACCCCGTTATTTTCCATTATCCGAAAGGCATAACGGACAAGGGAGGCATCCGCCATCAATACGGGCATGTCATCGACCTTCTGCCTACGACCTTGGATATTTTGAATATCAACGCCAATGAGGTAATCAACGGATACCGGCAGGAACCCATTGAAGGGATTAGCGCCGCTTACGCAATAGACGATGCCAAGGCGCCGTCTAAACATACCGTACAATATTATGAAATAGCCGGTTCGCGCTCTGTTTATAAAGACGGATGGAAAGCGGAAACGTTACACACGGAAGGAGCGCCGATGGAAAATGACGTCTGGGAACTGTATAATCTGAACGAAGATTATAATGAACGGATTGATTTGGCTCAAAAATATCCCGGTAAGCTAAAAGAACTTCAATCTGTTTTTGATCGGGAGGCGCGAAAATATAACGTTTATCCGTTGAAAGACTTTTCCGTAGCCCGTATGCCGGAAGGGCGTACAATCTACGGCAATACGCCGGATATTGTCCTCTATCCGGGGGTAGATCATCTGTATGGCGTCAACAGTCCGCTTTACGAAAGAACGTCTTTCAGCGTAACGGCTCATATCAAAATCGTTACGGGTAAAGAGGAGGGTGTTTTATTTGCCATAGGTGGAGATGTAAACGGGATAAGTCTCTTCATTAAAGAGGGAAAACTCCATTTTGCCCATAAAGCTAAAAATCAGGTGGAGCACCTCATCGCCGAAGAAGCCATTCCTGTTGGGCCTGGGGATTTAAGGTTCGAATATGAATATACCGGAGCGTCAGGCGCCAATCAAATTGCAGGAAAGGAACGTCTCTTTATCAATGACAAAAAAGTGGGTGAGAGAGCTTTCACCCGTGCCGGCGCAAACGTTTCAGGGCTTAGCGGCTTTGACGGCACGGATGTAGGGCAGGATTCGCATTATGCGGTTTCAGACAAATACACCGTCCCGTTTGCATTCACGGGGAAGTTGAAAAAAGTAACGATCCGGCATTCGAAATGACTTTATTGCAACATTTTTCCCCAACGTTACGCTTCATTGAGGGTTGTACATGGTAAATTCAATTTCTCCATAAACGTAAGGCTCAATTAGCTATGAAATATATTACAGCTGACGGAGAGGGGGATTTATCAAGGAAAGATAGTGAAAAAATCAGACCTGAAAAACTACTTTTCCGGTAAAAAGTCAGACCTGAAAACAGGTGTTTTTCGAAAAAAATCAGATCGAATATCCACGATAAACGTTTGTACATCAGACATGGGCAAGGTCTGTAACCCGACACAGGCTACAGACCTTTGTACATCCATTTCAATCATTTGAAAAGCCTTCTGATCTCTCCGACCCATAGGACAATAGAAGTTATTACAATGATTATTACCCAGTCTTTCAGCAGAAGCGGAACTGTGCGGAAAACTTCGCCGCCGAACTGCACAATAAGAAACTGACCAACCAATATGACCGTAGCCACAATGATAAAGCCATAACTTTTTCTTAACCCACATTGCCGCCCATCAGGTAGGAAAGTGGTTGTAATCAAAGAAATTCATTTTTTGGAATTCCGATTTGTGTACTACAAATTTTCGTTTTGTGAAGGGTTGAAATTTGTAGTTTAGCTTGCTGTAAATTGCCTGCACTTTTTCATTGGGATCGCTGCAGCGGCGGATGATGATCACCTCGTCGTATTTGTTTTGGGCAATGGT
>JAITPV010000082.1 GCA_031289275.1 Tannerella sp. | reverse complement strand
AATGTGTCATAGAGGCCGACTTTGTCGTACAGGTAATCGAAACGTCCCTGCCGGATATAATCCCGGTAGCGTTCCGGCTGATAGATTTCGGCGATAAAGCAGATGTCTTTCGTCGCTTTTACCCGGGGAATCGCCCAACTCCAAAATTCGACGGGCACCATTTCCGCCATGTCGCAACGGAAACCGTCCACGTTTTTTCCAGCCCAGAAGAGCAGAATATCCAGCATTTTGGTCCATGTGTCGGGGACCGGGTCAAAATGAGTGCTTCCGCCGTTCGCATAGTCGACGCCATAGTTCAGTTTGACGGTTTCATACCAGTCGTTTTTCGTCGGAGACAGACTGAAACAATCGTTTCCGGTTGCCTTGGCCGGAAATTCGCTGTATTCGAAATCTTCCTGTTCGGCCTCGAAATGCAGCGTCAACGCCTGTCCCGGCATGTAATAGAAATTGTTGTTCGGGTCAAAGTTTTTGAACACATCATCCTGCCGTCCCAGATTCCGCACGATGGCCGGTTTCGTATCGGAATAGTAGCGGCGGGCTACGTGGTTGGCCACAAAATCAATGATGACCTTCATTCCGGCGCGGTGCGTCCGTTCGACCAATTCCTCAAATTCCGCCATGCGTAACGTCACGTTTTCCGCCAAATCCGGATCTACATCATAATAATCCTTGATGGCGTAAGGCGAACCGGCTTTACCTTTCACTACCGCCCGGTGGTCTTTCGAGATGCCATAAGCGGAATAGTCCGTCTGGGTAGCATGTTCGATAATGCCGGTATACCAGATGTGTGTGACGCCTAATTGCCGGATTTCATACAATACCATAGGGGTGAAGTCGGAAAACTTCCCGGCGCCGTTTTCGGCCAGGGTTCCGTTCGGCACATGCCGATGATTTGAATTGCCAAACAAGCGCGGAAGCGTTTGATAAATGATCATTTTCGGTTTGGTTTGCATTGAGGATAAATTTAGAGAGGTGAATGACTGAGTTTTTGGGTTTGTCCCGGCGATTTTCGTTGAAACAGTTTCGTCCAGGAGCTTTTCTTTTCCCCGTCCCGGAACTGCTGTAAAGATTTGACGGCGGTAGTATAGCCTGTGTGCGCAATCAGGTCGACGTTTTTCAGGTCAAACATTTTATATTGGCGAAATTCGTCGGTTTCGATCAGGATGTCGCAATTTTCACGGTCGTCGTTCGTATTGGCCTGGAAAAGGTAGTGATAGGAGCGTTCCGCAATGCTGAACAGGTTCTGGTTGTAACCGGACGGGACATGGGGACTGACGTTTACTCCGATCACAACGTCGCATTGTTCGCGGATGAAAGATACGGGAAAGTTGTGAAACAGACCTCCGTCCACGTAATGAACGCCGTCAATCAGGACGGGATTGAAAATAATCGGGACGCTGCACGATGCCCGGACGGGTTCTGCGATCGGGCCGGATGTGAACGCACGGCTTTGCCCGTGATCCAAGTCTGTTGCAACGACGATCAACGGCGTTTTTAATTCTTCAAACGTTTTTGCACGCAGATGGCGTTCCATAAACCGGCTGAAGCGACTGCTGTCAAAGATGCCCGTCTTGGGCAACTGGATTTGGGCAAACTCCGTAAATTCGCGTCCGTCGAAAAGCATTTTGATTTCGTCGGCCGAATAGCCGTCGGAAAACAGGGAACCCATCAGTGCGCCGGCGCTGGTGCCGACGATAATGTCCGGTCGGATGCCGTGTTCTTCCAGCGCCTTGAAGACGCCGATGTGCGCAAAGCCCTTCGCTCCGCCTCCACTAAGCGCCAATCCGATTTTATATGGTTTCTTTTTAAACAATATACCCATAATTGAAATTTCTGAGGGTGCATTTCAAATTGTCGCACTCGTCATTGCGACCCCCTTCCCCCACCCGCTGCCCCTAAATCCCCTAAAGGGGACTTTGGTAGTCCGGCGGAAGTCCCCTTTAGGGGATTTAGGGGTCCGCGTCAAATACGACAATTTGAAATGCACCTATTTCTGATTCTTCAACAAATGTAATTGTTCTTTTGGTAAGAGAGAATACAAAACCGATCTTTTTTGTATCTTTGCCCGAAATTTTTTATCTATGACAATCGAACAACAGCTTGCCGAATCGGTGATCTCCGGGATGCACAGCCTTTACGGCGCAGAAGTAACGGCAGATCAGGTGCAATTACAAAAAACAAAAAAAGAATTTCAGGGACATCTTACGCTGGTGGTATTTCCTTTCCTCCGCCTGTCGAAAAAATCGCCGGTACAAACGGCGCAGGAACTGGGCGAGTACCTGCTGCGGGAAGCGCCGGCCGTAGCCGGATTCAATGTAATTAAAGGTTTTCTTAACCTGACGGTTGCGGAGACATGCTGGATCGAACTGTTAAATGAATTGAACCGTCAACCCCATTACGGTATCCGTCCGGCGACGGAACAATCGCCCCTGGTGATGATCGAATATTCGTCTCCGAACACGAATAAACCGCTCCATTTGGGGCATATCCGCAATAATCTCTTAGGCTTCAGCCTGGCGAAGATACTGGCGGCGAATGGCTACCGGGTCGTGAAGACGAATATCGTCAACGACCGGGGTATTCATATCTGTAAATCCATGCTGGCCTGGCAGAAATGGGGCGAGGGAGCGACCCCGGCCTCTTCGGGAAAGAAAGGCGACCATCTGGCGGGCGATTATTATGTCTTGTTCGACAAGCATTACAAGGCGGAACTGAAAGCGCTTGAAGCCACCGGGCTGAGCCGCGAAGAAGCCGAAGCGCAGTCGGTCTTGATGGCCGAAGCGCGTGAGATGCTGCGGCGTTGGGAAGCCGGCGACAGCGATGTCGTAGCCCTATGGCAGACCATGAACGGATGGGTGTATGAAGGTTTTGATGCTACTTATAAACGGTTGGGTGTGGATTTTGACCACATTTATTACGAATCGCAGACGTATCTGGAAGGGAAAAAAACCGTTCTGGACGGACTTGCCAAAGGCATTTTTTATCAGCGTGACGACCATTCGGTATGGGCGGATCTGAGGCCTGACGGTCTGGATGAAAAACTGCTGCTCCGTTCCGACGGGACGTCCGTTTACATGACGCAAGACATCGGTACGGCCAAATTGCGCTTTGACGATTATCCGATCCATCGCATGATTTATGTGGTCGGGAATGAACAGAACTATCACTTTCAGGTGCTTTCCATCCTGCTGGACAAATTGGGCTTTTCTTTTGGCAAGGGCTTGGTTCATTTCTCGTACGGGATGGTAGAGTTGCCGGAAGGAAAGATGAAAAGCCGCGAAGGAACCGTTGTGGATGCGGATGATTTGATGGAAGAAATGATTGGTACGGCACGTGATATTTCAAATGAACTGGGCAAATTGGAGGGATTAAGCCCCCGTGAGGCGGACGAGATTATCCGTGTCATCGGATTGGGTGCGCTGAAATATTTCATGCTGAAGGTCGATCCTCGCAAAAACATGGTTTTCAATCCGAAAGAGTCGATAGACTTCAACGGCAACACCGGATCATTCATTCAGTACACGTATGCCCGTATCTGTTCCGTTCTGCGGAAGGCCAAGGCGCAGGGACTTGTTTGGCCGGAGCAGGTCGCCCCGGATACGCCTCTCACGACCAAAGAAGAAGCGTTGATTCAACTGACGGCCGACTATGCGGCGGTGGTTCGGGAGGCGGGCGATACGTACAGTCCGGCCTGCATCGCCAATTACGTGTATGACCTGGTGAAGGAATACAATCAGTTTTATCATGATTATTCCATACTGAACGAAGCAAATGAGGCGGTAAAGATGATGCGTCTGGTTTTGTCCGCTAATGTAGCCGGGATTGTCCGGTCGGGTATGTCCCTGCTGGGGATCGAAGCGCCGGAACGGATGTAAGGGCTGTCTATAAATAACATTCTCCATTGGCACCCCATTCATACTTCATACTTTATACTTCTCATACAGGTGTACCCGGAGCAAAATCCGGTATACCCGGAAAGGAATCATGAATGATTACATTACACGACGAAGAATATCGGCAATCATCTCATCACTCTTAACTCTTAATTCTTAACTCTTAATTCTGCTATATATATATAGGATTATATTGTTCGCCGGTTTTGACTGAAAGGCCATATCTTCATAACCGCAGGTAAGGCTATACGTTTTCACCGTCGTTTACAGAGATGTTTTTTCGCTTTGCGGTTTTTGTTTTTCGCTTTACTTTCCAAAGCCTGATTCTTGGTTGCAAAAAGTTTGTGCGCGACGAGGTTATATGTTACATTTGTGATGACATTTTTAGTAGAGTACTATTTTAAAATTAATCTATGATGGAAACGAAAAAGGTGAATCGACGAGACTTTTTCCGCTGGTCGGCAACGGCCGGAGCGGGCGCTTTGTTATTCCCGGACGTAGCGGCGGCATCGACGCTGAACAGATCGTCCGGCAGCAAGGCCAATGAATATCCTACACGGATATTAGGCAGGACAGGGCTTGAAATCCCTGTTTTAAGCATGGGGGTGATGCGTGCGGACAACCCGAATGTGGTACGGGCGGCCTATAATGCCGGTCTGACGTTTTTCGACACGGCGCATGGCTATCAGAACGGGCAAAATGAAGTAATGCTGGGTAATTTCTTTAAGGATAAACCGCGCGATTCGTTTATGATTGCGACGAAAGGCAAGTTTGCGTATCCGTTGAGCGACCGTTTTGAGGAGGAATATACCGCGTTGCTTGATTTGAGTTTGAAACGGTTGCAAATGGATCAGGTAGAGATTTTCTACACACACGCGCTTGGAACGGCGGATGCCATAACGGACGAACGGGTCGTTCGCCTGCTGGAGAAATTCAAGGCGGACGGAAAAGTACGCTACATCGGATTTTCTTCACATGCGAATAAACCGGAATTTGTAGATGCCGCTATCGGCGTCGGTCTGTATGACGTGGCTCTCTTGAGCTACAACTTCAAACTGGATCGTCTCAAGGAAACGGACGAAGCCATCGCACGCGGCGTAGAAGCCGGCATGGGGTTTATCGCCATGAAGACCATGACGGGCGGCGTGGAAGATGCCGGCGGAAAGAAGAAAATCAATGCCCGTGCCTGTTTGAAATGGGCATGGAAGAATAAAAACATAACCACGATCATTCCCGGATTCAGTAATTTCAGTGAATTGGACGAATGTCTGGCCGCGGTTAAAAATCCGGAACCGACCGCTTCGGAAAAAGAATATCTGGCCATGCTTTGCGGCCAGGAGTTGTTGTATTGCCAGCAATGCGGAAAGTGCCGGGACGCATGTGTCGAACAGTTGCCGATTCCGGATATGATGCGTGCCTATATGTATGCCTACGGCTATAAGAACGCCGGTTTGTCGAAAGAGACGTTGTTGGAATTGAATCTGCCGGAACAGATGTGCCGGAGTTGTAGTGGTAAAGGCTGCCGCGTAAAATGCACGTCAGGTTTTGATGTGGCCGCAAAAATAGCCGCCATTACGCCTGTGTTACAGATTCCGGACGTATTTTTAACGTAAGAAAGGAGGGCATATGAATCACTTGAATCGTGTGATCGTCGTTGGTTTATTCCTGTTTGCGACCCGGATGCTGCCGGCACAGACGCCGGAAGAATTGAAGTCCCTGTTGATTGCTGTACCGGGCTGGGATTTGCCGCAGGAAGCGGAAATCTTCAATCCCGACAACTTGTTTGACCGTATCAACGGAGCCGCGCCCTTGTATATAGAGAATAATTTCAGGGAAATGACCTCCCTGGAATATAAAAAGGGCGACGATTATATCACCATACAGGCCTACCGTCATGCAACGCCGGAAGACGCTTTCGGCATGTATACGTCGGAACGCTCGCCCGAACTGACGCATTTTTCGATTGGCGGCGAGGCACAGGGAGATGCCGGGCACTTGTATTTTTTTGTCGGGAAGATGTATGTGAAGATGTGGGGAAATCGTGACGGCTTTGAAGAGATACTTCATGCGATAGGAAAAGGCTTGGCCGCCGGGATTGATCCTTCGACCGACTATCCGCCGATCGTAAAATCCTTCCCCTCCAAAGGCAAGATTCCCTATACGGAGGCTTATATTACGTCCGGATATATCGGGCATGAGTTTCTCCGGTCTGTTTATGTAGCCAAATATGAGTACGCCGGTCAATCCTTTCAACTTTTTGTGTTGGATGCCAAGTCCAAAGAGGGCGTAAAGCAAGTCTTGACGGATTATTTCACGTTTACGGGACAACCCCTTTCGTTTGAAGAAGGCAGTTTGCAGATACAGGACAAGTACAACGGCGAGATTCCCGCCATCTGGAAAGGCGCCTGTCTCATCGGCGCCTGCAATGAAAACGGGGAAACCGTCCGGGAAGCAGATGCGTTGCTGAAAGAACTGGCCGGGAAATTGCCGTAAAAGAATTGAGAATTGAGAATTGAGAATTGAGAATGAATTTCGAACACGGAGGCGCCCCCTGAGACACAGAGAAAAATCCTCCATGTTTCAGGGGTGTTTTCCGTGTTTAAAATTTATTCTCATACTTTCGGCAACGTCCACGGAGAACGGTATTCCTTGCAGAGATACTTGTCCGCTTCCGTGTCATGGAATGTTTTTCCATCCCACGACAGTTTTTTGCCGGTACGATAAGCAATGTTACCCAACTGCGAGAATTTCGCAATATGCGCGCCGATTTCAATGCTGGCGTTACAACTGCGGTTGCGTGTCTTGATACACTCCAGATGATTTTTCACATGCAGGTTAAGCCCGCCTTCACCGTAGGCTTTCTTCAGCGCAACTGCTTCCATGCGTTCCACATTGTTTACTTTTTCGGGAATCACTTCCCAGCCGCCACGGTCGATGACCAATGTCCCGTTTTCACCCACAAAACCTAATCCGTGGTTTCGTCCGTAGGCGCCGTCATCGATACCGATGGCATGATCCCAGAGTACCGTGAAATCGTTGAATGTATAAATTGTTTGCAGCAAATCCGGCGTTTCGCACGCATCATCGGGATAGCCGAACTTGCCACCCGAGGCCATAATGGTATTGGGAGCCGTCACATTCATTCCATACAATGCAAAATCCAATAGGTGAACGCCCCAGTCTGTCATCAGTCCGCCGGCATAATCCCAGAACCAGCGGAAGGTGAAATGAAACCGATTCCGGTTAAACGGACGTTGCGGCGCCGGGCCTAACCACATGTCATAATCCACTCCGGCCGGAACGGGTTCATCCGGTTTGATGGGAATCGACGGACACCACCCCTGATAGGAAAAGACGCGGACGGTGCGTATCTTGCCTAATTTCCCGCTGTGTACGAACGCCATCGCATCCAACCAGTGCGGGTCGCTGCGTTGCCACTGGCCAACCTGTACGACGCGGTTGTATTTCTCTGCGGCGCGTACCATGATGTTACATTCTTCGATGCTGTTGCCCAACGGTTTTTCGCAATAGACATCTTTCCCCGCTTCACATGCGGATACCGTTTGCAGACAATGCCAATGGTCGGGAGTACCCACAATTACGACGTCCACTTCTTTGTTGTCAATAAGCTTTCGCCAGTCTTTGTAGAGGTATTTCACTTTTTTGCCGCCCAGTTCTGCTGCCCTGGCGGCATGTTTGTTCAGTACGCCTTCGTCCACATCGGCAATGGCAATACATTCCACTTCGGGATTCTTCAAAAAAGCGGTCAAGTCGGAGAAACCCATGCCACAGCCGATAAGGCCGACGCGGATTTTGTCGTTTGCTCCCACCGCTTGAATACCGGCTTTCGTAATGAAGGGATGAACGGCAAGCCCTGCACTTAAGAGGGATGCCTGACGGATAAAATTTCTTCTTGTTGTCATGTTTTTTTATACATTTAAAGGTGATTAAAATTGATACATAAAGAGTAGGACGATGCGATGGTTGGTGACGGCGTGGGTATTCCATACCTTGCCGGTAGGCAAATCCATCTCGCCATACCATCCGGTGGAGGCCTGACATTCGACGCCCAATTTCCAGTGCGGCAACTGATAGCTGACCTCTGCGCTTGCGGTCAGCAACTGGTCTAAATTCATGCCGAGACCGTAGATATTATCCATGCCGACCAATGCCTTGCCGCTACCGAGATTTTTGGTATAACCGCCGAACAGGCCGCCTTTCCAACGGTCGCCGTAGACGGCGTTCACCCAGGTTGTCGAATGTCGGAAGGGTGTATAGGCCTGTTCGCCCGTGACGGGGTCGATCGCGCTGACGCCGTAACCGCCCACCAGCGCCGCATGGTTCATGTTGGAGGCCAGGATGGTTTTACCGGCAAGGTAAAGCATCCGGTCGGCATATCCGGCATGTGCTTCGCAGGAGAAGGTGGTGATACGCTCGTTCACGCGGAACGTGTTACCGTCAGGCAAAGTCGACTGCGTACGCGGCTTCAGCGACAGCATCTCTACGCCCGCGCCGGCCAACATGCCGCCCGTGCTGTAATCCATGCCGAAGCAGAGTTCGGGCAACATGCCGTTTTTCTGGTACACTTCGCTCTTGCCATAAGGCCCCGTAGAGAGATAGATCAGTTGATACAAGGCGGAGGCTTTTACTTTCAATCCGTTTTGGGCATACTGGTACTGAACCATTGGACTGCGGTTGAAGGGCTGGAACGGCGCTCCGGTGGAGAGGTTCAACACCTGCGGTGCGACGTCGCCGAAGAACGGATGCCACGTTTGCCCGAGCAGGACGGACGACCCGCCTTTCCAGTCTAATTTCACATAAGCCTGCCGCAGGCGGAGCAGGAACGTATTACCGGTGGTAACGCCGCCGAAATCGGTTTCTATCTTGGCCGACGATTGGGCGGCGCCAATCTCCGGCCCTTTCATATTCATCCCCAACCGGGTGGTGAGCGTGTAGAAACTGCCGTTAGGCACAGCATTCAGATCATCGCCGTTGGCGTCGAACAAACGGTCGTTAGGCAGCAGGTAGAACAATCCGTCTACCGTTTCCGTGTTTTGCCGGGAGTTGGCGTAATATTCTCCCCGTACAAAACCGTAGAAATCATACTTGAATTTTTTTCGCTGTGCATATGCTGTTGTGCATATTCCCGAGCAGAGAATCATGAGAATGAAACATTGAATACTTTTGAACATTTTATCGTTTATTAAAAATCATGACGCAAAAGTACGACTTTTTAGTCATATCATTTGAAAGAATGGATTATTATTTGTTTCTTTGTGCAACAAAAAAAAGAAGACGCCTTTATTTCCTATGAAACGATTAATAACTAAATATGAACAGACATGAGTACAAAGAAATTTTTATTGCAGGAAAATGAAATTCCTACGGCCTGGTATAACATTGCCGCCGACATGAAAAACAAGCCGCTCCCGATCTTGAATCCGGGAACGAAAGAGCCTATTCGCGAAGAAGAGCTGTATCCCTTATTTGCAAAATCCCTGGCGCATCAGGAACTGAACCAGATCGATGCGTGGATTGAAATCCCGGAAGCGGTGCGCGATCTGTACAAGATTTGGCGTCCGACGCCGCTGGTTCGCGCCTATGGGCTGGAAAAGGCGCTGGATACGCCGGCGCATATTTATTTCAAGAACGAAAGCGTAAGCCCGGTCGGTTCACACAAACTCAACTCGGCTATCGCACAGGCGTATTATTGCAAGGAGGAAGGCGTGACGAACATTACGACCGAAACCGGCGCCGGACAGTGGGGGGCGGCTTTGTCGTACGCCGCCAAAGCGTTCGGACTGGAACTGGCCGTGTATATGGTAAAAATAAGTTACCATCAGAAGCCATACCGCCGTTCCATCATGCAGACGTTCGGCGCACAGGTCATCGCTTCGCCCAGCATGAGTACAAACTCAGGCCGCAAGATACTGACCGAGCATCCGAATTACCAGGGAAGTTTGGGCACGGCGATCTCCGAAGCGGTTGAACTGGCCATCCAGACGCCGAACTGCAAATATACGCTGGGCAGCGTCCTGAACCATGTGATGCTGCACCAGACGGTGATCGGCCTGGAAGCGGAAAAGCAAATGGAAATGGCCGGTGAATATCCGGACGTGGTGATCGGCTGTTTCGGCGGAGGCTCCAATTTCTCAGGCATCAGTTTCCCCTTCCTACGCCACAAGCTGAACGAAGACCGGGAGATACGTATCGTAGCCGCAGAACCGGCATCGTGTCCGAAACTGACGCGCGGCGAGTATCAATATGATTTCGGCGACGAAGCGGGCTATACGCCGCTCTTGCCCATGTATACGCTGGGGCATACGTTCGCGCCCGCACACATTCATGCCGGGGGATTGCGGTATCACGGAGCGGGTTCCATTGTGAGCCAACTGCGGAAGGACGGTTTCGTGGAGGCTGTGGACATTGAGCAGCTGGATACATTCGAGGCGGCCACCCTGTTTGCACAGGCTGAGGGCATCATTCCGGCGCCGGAATCCTCTCATGCAATCGCCGCGGCTATCCGCGAAGCGAATCAGGCGAAGGAAGAAGGACGGCAGAAGACGATCCTGTTCAACCTTTCCGGTCACGGACTGATCGACATGACGGCCTACGACCAGTATTTCGCCGGCGAATTGACGAATTACAGCCTTTCCGACGAAGACTTGGCCAAGAATCTCAATCAACTGGAAAAGATTATTTGAACGGCAAAGGAGCCAAAGGACAAGGGCGAAAGGTGTTTCCTTTCGCCTTTGCCTTATCCCTTCCGCCCGTTTTATATCGTCAGCTACATTTAATTATATGAAACAATTCAGCGAACTTTGCGTTTCCGTCTTCGAACGGGCGACGCAAGACTATCATGCGACGGACGACGTAAATGCAGATGTCCGAAATCCGTTTCCTCCGGGAAGTATCGAATTTCAACTCTACCTGAAGCACCGGATTGATGCCGTACAGTGGCATCTGGAAGATATGATCCGCGACCCGGAGATCAGCCCCGGAGACGCTATCACCCTAAAACGGCGCATCGACCGGTCAAATCAGGAACGTACGGATCTGGTGGAACAGATCGACAGTTTCTTCCTGGAACAATACAAAGGGGTTGCCGCACTTCCGGAGGCAACCATCAATACGGAAAGCCCGGCGTGGGCGGTCGACCGGCTGTCCATCCTCATCCTCAAAATCTACCACATGCAGCAGGAAGTGAATCGACCCGACGCCGAAACCGAACACCGGCAAGCGTGCGAAAGGAAAGCGGCCGTACTGTACGAACAGAAAACGGATCTCTCTACCGCGCTGGATCAGCTGCTGGACGACATCGGGAAGGGACGGAAATACATGAAAGTATACCGGCAAATGAAGATGTACAACGATCCTTCACTGAATCCGGTACTGTATAATCACAGGAACATGGCGCATTGAACCTGAAACAATGGCAGAAGTACTTATCATACGCCTTTCGGCGATCGGCGATGTGGCAATGACTGTTCCCGTCATCTATTCCGCTGCCGGGGCGAATCCTGCCGACACGTTCACCGTACTCACGCAGACGTTTTTGCACCCCCTCTTTACCCACCGGCCAACGAACGTGAAAATGATCGGCATCAACACAAAAGGCGCTGAAAAAACGCCGGGCGGATTCCTGCGCTTCGCCGTGGCGCTGGTTGGTTGCCGCCGATACGATGTTATCCTGGATTTGCATTGCGTGATCCGTAGCCGGATCATCGACGGGATGTTCCGGCTGAAAGGAAAACCTGTCTTCATCCTGAACAAGATGCGGAAGGCGCAAAGGCGGCTTACGCGCAAACCGCCCAAAGACATCCGGCCGCTGCCCGCCGTGACGGAACGTTATGCGGAAGTGTTTTTTGCGGCGGGGATTCATTTCGACAAAACGTTCTCTTCGCTGTACGACGCCCATCCGTTGAATATGACCGTGACGGAGAATCCGGTCGGCGAGAAAACCGGCCGGTGGGTTGGTATCGCCCCCTTTGCCCGGCATCGCGGCAAAACCTATCCGCCGGCGCAAATGGAAAAAGTGGTTGAGACGTTGTCGCGGCAAGAGGGCATAACTGTTTTCCTGTTTGGGGCGAGAGGCGCCGAAGAAGCGACGCTCGGCCAATGGGAAAGCCGCTACGGCCATACCCGGAACGTGGCCGGACGGTATTCGCTGGATCAGGAACTGGTTCTGATCCATCAATTGGATGTGTTGCTTTGCATGGACTCAGCCAACATGCACTTCGCCTCGCTGGTCGGGACAAGAGCTGTTTCCATCTGGGGAGCTACCCATCCCTATGCCGGATTCTACGGATACGGCCAGCCGTATCAATCTGCCATTCAAACGGACTTGCCTTGCCGCCCGTGCTCCATTTTCGGAAACAAACCCTGCTACCGGGGCGACTGGGCTTGCATGACGCAAATCACACCCGATACAATCACCGGAAAAATATACGAATATCTGAAATTCAAAGATTCAAAGATTCAATGATTCAAAACAACAGAGGCACGGAGAAAACATCCCCGTGCCTTCTGTTTATTGTCTGAACTGTGATTTGGAAATTAAGAATTAAGAATTAAGAGTTATGATTACTATAATCATTCAATCATTCCAATCATATTAAAATCACAGTTCAGACGAATATTCAATTCCGGGTTCGGCGTAGCGTCTCGCTACGCCGAACCCGGGATGCTTATTTCACCAAATATAATCAAGAGGATACAGGCGTATATTTTTGTCAATGGTAATCATACTCATCTTTTCCGAAATGGCTGCTGCAATAAGCACCCTGTCAAAAGGGTCTCTGTGAAAACAGGGGAGGCGTTCCAGTTCAATGACATGTTCTTTATCTATCGGAAGCAAATCGAATCCATTGTCGTCTATCAATTTTAAAAATCCTGTTATATTCCCGTTGAACGAGAGTTTATGCAAACTGATTTTTATGGCAACTTCCCCAATAGATGCCATACTGACGTATTTTTTGTTTTCAGCGCAAAGAATGGCTTGCTTTGCCGGTTCCGAAAGTTGGCTGTCGCC
>JAITPV010000020.1 GCA_031289275.1 Tannerella sp. | reverse complement strand
TTCACCAGTTCGGGATGCTCACCGAACACCTTCTTGAAAGGTATATCGTTTTTGGGGTCTAAATAGCGTGCCATAGCTCGTTTTATTATATGATGCCGTAAAGGTACAAAACAATTATGAATTATCACAAAACTATCCCGCGTAAAATATAATTCCGGATTTTCATTAACTTTGCAGTCCAAACAATACAAAAAATAGATACGTATGAATGTTCTGCAATTACTCGACGAGATTCTTCCACGCTTGGGCGCCATCAGGGACGATAGGGACAAATTAGCAAAGCTGCTTGCTTTCATGGAAGAAGCGTTTTTTTCGAATGAAGAAGAAATAGAATCGGATGATTCCGATTACAAAGAAAAACTTCCGAAGAAATACAGGGATATCGTTAGGCAGATTGCAGATAACTTAAGCGCGAATCAGGTTTGTTTCTTTAATCCGGACACATTGGAGTTGGAGGATTTCTCTAAAAAGCTATTGAATGAACTGGTATTTGATGAGAATGACGAAGAGAATGAATTCGGTTTAACCTTCATGACGTGGGATGACTGTGTTAGGATAGATCCGCTTGAATCACATGAATTGTTTGTGATTATGGAAGATTTTGTCAATCAACTTAAAAGTGGCGGAGAAGCCGATGAACTGGCGCAGGCGATAAACGGACATAAACCCTTTGCCCATTTCAATCATTTAATTCATAACTCCCAATGCAAGAACGATTGGTTTGCTTTTCGACAAAAGGAATTGGAAAGGTATGTCATAAAGCACTATTTTCATGAATATTTGGAAGACAACTGATCACAGTATAACAAAAAAAGCGAGCACCGTTTAAAGTGTTCGCCTTTTTACTCTTCCAGACCCATTCTTATTTTATAAGTGTGAATCCACCGATCAACGGAAGTTCTTTTACTTCGCCTTTAGCGGCATTAATGATTCCCAGAATGGCAAAAATTGCCGGAACCAACAATAAAAAATTAAGAATTAGCGCTAAAACCGGAACTATTGCCGCCAAAATGAAAATAATAATCTGCAACGCAATTTCCACAAGGAACAATACAAGTCCTTGGTTTGCGTGAAAACGCGCAAACGGGGATTCTTTTGCCGCCAATAGCGGTACTAAAAATAAAATACCAAAATAAGCCAAAATCGCAAAGATTTTGTTGTTCGCTACATCATTAGCGTCTGGGGTGGGTGTTACTTCTGCCATAATTTATCCTCCTTCAAAACAATTTAATTAAACAATAAAACATTAATACAGTCAGCTTTCTATTTTTCTCGAAAACTGCGTAAAAGTAAGTATTATTTTTATTGTATCCAAAAAAAAATGATTATATCATTGAGCGTTTTATTTTTTCCGTGTCCCCGGGCGCCTCCGTGTTCGATATGATTACGGTGCTACTAAGGGAACCCCTTGGAAATAAGGGCTTTTTAATCCGCGACAATTTGAAATGCGCTCTTTTGTCATGTGCCGACGGTCTATATAATAAAAAAATGATTACCTTTGGGGCTGCAAAATAATTAAAAGATAAGATATGTTGCCGGAAGACTTGCAAATAAGGCAGAAACGTGTGCAAAACGCCATGCGACAAACAGGTGCGGATGGCTGTTTGCTGATGATGGATGTGAACCTTTATTATATGACGGGACGGGTATTCAACGGCTATTTTTACTTGCCGACCGAAGGCGAACCGTCCTTTTTTGTGAAACGTCCGAACGATTTCACCGGCGATAAGGTTGTATGGATCCGGAAACCGGAACAGATCGCCGACTTTTTCACCTCGCAGGGATGGCCTTTTCCAAAGAAACTGCTGCTCGAAACGGATGAGATTACATATAATGAATGTGTACGTTTGCAGACGGTATTCCGGTCGCCCGAAACAGGTAATGCCACCACGCTGCTGCGTCGGGCGCGCATGATTAAAACGCCATGGGAAATAGCACAGTTCCGCCTGTCCGCCAAGCAACATGCGCTGACTTATTCAATGATCCCCTCCTGTTTCCGCGCCGGAATGACGGACGTGGAGTTTCAGGCCGAGATCGAAAAGCAAATGCGCCTGAATGGTTCGTTTGGTGTGTTTCATGCGTTTGGGAGCAACATGAATGTTTTTATGGGAAGTATCTTAACCGGCTCCAACGCCGAGGCGCCCTCTCCGTATGATTTTGCCTTGGGAGGCGGAGGCCAGACGCCCATCTGTCCGTTTGGCGCTAACGGAACCGTGCCGGAAGACGGCATGGCGATCATGGTCGATATGGTGGGTAATTATACGGCCTACCTGACCGATATGACCCGCGTGTTTGCCGTTGGTAAACTTCCCGAACCGGCCTGCCGGGCGCATCGCGTGTCGATCGATATTCAGGACAAAATCATGCAGACGGCGCGTCCCGGCATGCCTTGCGCGGATCTGTATCACATGGCTGTGGCGGAAGTTGAAAAAGCAGGATTAGCCGACTGTTTCATGGGAACCCGGCAACAAGCCAAATTCGTGGGGCACGGGATTGGTTTGGAGATCAACGAGCCGCCGGTATTGACTCCCCGTTCCGAGGAAGAGTTGCAGCCGGGTATGATGCTTGCTCTGGAGCCTAAATTCGTGATTCCCGGTGTCGGCGCCGTCGGTATAGAAAATAGCTTTTTAGTTACCGAAACCGGTCTGGAAAAAATCACTTTGTTTGAAGAAGAAATAATATCCATATATTAATTAATAATGTGTTACAATGAAAAAGCAAATTCTCTTTTTATTTATGCTGGTCATCTCCGTATGGCCGGCCAGATCGTTGGAACCGGAACAGGTTGCACCCGTAAAAAATTTAATTCTGATGATTCCGGACGGTACTTCGCTGGCGACCGTTTCGGTAGCGCGCTGGTATCAATGGTATCTGCATCCGGACAAATCGAAATTAGCCATCGACCCCTATCTGTGCGGCACGGTGCGCACCCATAGCTCAAACGCCCCGATCGGCGATTCGGCGCCTACCACGTCATGCTACATGACCGGCTATCCCAGTTTGGCAGGCTATGTTGCTACTTATCCGGTAAGCAAGGGCAAAGATGATATTGATCCGATGGATCCGGCCAAAGCCTTCCAGCCGTTGACGACCCTGCTGGAAGCGGCAAAAATCACGCAGCAAAAATCTACCGGCTTAGTGTTTACCTGTGAGTTTCCACATGCTACGCCGGCCGACTGCTCGGCGCATAGCTATGACCGCGGACGCTATGACTGGATTGCACCCCAAATGGTGCATAACGATCTGGATGTGGTGATTGGCGGCGGCGCATCGCTGTTGTCGGAAGCCGACGAAGCCTATCTGAAAGCAAACGGATACGGCATATACAAGAATGATCCGGACGGGATGCGTAATTATACCGGAGACAAGATGTGGGCCTTGTATAACGAACGCGATATGGCTTACGATCTTGACCGGGACGCATCCCGGGAACCTTCGCTCGAGGAAATGACCCGGAAAGCCATTGAGAAACTCTCGAAAAATGAAAACGGATTCTTCCTGATGGTTGAAGGCAGTAAGGTGGATTGGGCGGCTCATGCCAATGATCCGGCGGCGATGATTACGGAATATCTGGCTTTCGACCGTGCCTGTCAGGCGGCGCTGGAATTTGCCCGTCAAAACGGGGAAACGGCCGTTGTGATTGTCCCCGACCACGGAAACAGCGGATTCAGCCTGGGCGTCGGCCGGTGCGGCGGATATGGTAACCTGAGCAAAGACGACCTTTTCCATTCGATTGCTCAAGTGAAACTGACAGCCGACAGTTTTGCCAAAAAACTGAACAGCGAACCGGCTTCGGCTGTGCAACGGATTTTCCGCGAATATGCAGGTTTTGAACTTTCGGACGACGAAATAGAAACCTTATATCACTGTAAAAGTTACAAGAACAGTCCTGTTCCCGAAGCCGAACGTTCGGATAAAACAGCGCTTGCTTCGCTGTACAGCAGTTCGCTCAATGGTTTTGTGGCCAAACTGATCACATCGAAAACCTGTTTTGGCTTCACCACCGGCGGACATACGGGCGAAGAAGTCTTTCTGGCAGCCTATCATCCGGCCGGCACCTTGCCGATCGGCGTATACACGAACGTTGAGCTAAACCATTACATGGCGGCGTTGTTCGGGTTGAGCGGCCGGCTGGACGAATTGACGGCTACTCATTTTGCCCCGCATACGGAAGTATTTAAGGACTATACGTGCGAAATCGTTGCGCCGGCAGAGGAAAAAGGAAGTCCGACGTTAGTCGTAAAGAATAAGAAAAAACAATTAAGTATCACTCCGAATACGAATATCGTGAAACTTGGACAGAAGGGGAACGAAGAATTTCGGTTGCCGTCGGTTGTTATCTATGTGGATGCAAATCAAACTTTTTATTTGCCGCAAACGCTGACCGATTATCTGAAATAAAAAAAACGAAGATAACCGTTGTTATCTTCGTTTTTTTTTTCGTATGTTTGTGCGGAAAGATAGAACCAGACCCATGTTATGTAATAGTTTAGTTTCAATAGACCGGTGTACGAAGGAGGATATTCTTCGCATACTGGAAAATACAGGAAAGTTTGAAGACACTCCCAACCGGAAGTTGCTGGAGGGTAAAATAGCAGCTACGCTGTTTTTTGAACCGTCGACACGTACGCGGTTGAGTTTCGAGACTGCCGTAAACCGGCTGGGAGGCCGGGTTATCGGTTTTCAGGACGCTTCGACCACCAGTTCTTCCAAAGGCGAAACGCTGAAAGATACCATCCTGATGATCAGCAATTATGTGGATGTGATCATCATGCGTCATTATCTGGAAGGCGCCGCACGCTATGCCTCCGAAATAGCGTCGGTGCCCATTGTGAATGCCGGCGACGGCGCGAATCAACATCCTTCGCAGACTTTGCTCGACCTCTATTCCATCCGCAAAACACAGGGGCGGCTGGAGGATTTGACGATTACGGTGGTCGGCGACCTGAAATACGGGCGTACCGTACATTCGCTGATCGTCGGCATGTCGCACTTCCACCCGACGTTTCATTTCATTGCGCCGGAAGAATTGCGGATGCCCGACGAACAGAAACACTTCTGCCGGCTGCACGGCATCCGGTATGAAGAGCATGTCGCTTTTACGGAAGATATTATCAACCGGACGGACATTCTTTACATGACGCGCGTTCAACGCGAACGATTCACCGATCTGGTCGAATACGAACGTGTGAAGAATATCTACATCCTGCATAACAAGATGCTGGAAAACAGTCGTCCGAACCTCCGGGTGCTGCATCCTCTGCCGCGCGTCAACGAGATTGCGTGCGACGTGGACAACAATCCGAAAGCGTATTATTTCCAGCAGGCGCGTAACGGATTGTTTACCCGCGAAGCGATTTTGTGTGACGTGTTGGGCATTGATAGTTGAGTATGGAACGCGGACGACACGGATTTTCAATTCATAATTCATAATTAGATAAAGCGTGGCTGAAGAAAAGAAAAAAGCGTTGCAGGTGGCAGCGTTGGAAAACGGAACGGCGATCGACCATATTCCGCCCGAACAGTTGTTCAAAGTGGCTTCGTTGCTTGAGTTGGACAAGATGGATAGCTGTATCACCCTCGGCAACAATCTTCGGAGCAAGAAGATGGGTTATAAGGGGATGATTAAAATAGACGGTAAATTCTTTGAAGAAGACGAGATCAACCGGATAGCCCTGGTGGCTCCGAATGTGGTGCTGAACGTGATACGCGACTATGAGGTCGTGGAAAAGTATCACATCAGTCTGCCGAAAGTGTTGGTCGGGATTGTGAAATGCAACAATCCCCAGTGCATCTCCAACAACGAACCGATGCTTTCGCGTTTCGACGTGATCGACCCGGATCAAGTGACCGTCAAATGTCAGTATTGCGAGCGAAAAGTCAATCAGGAAGACATATTGATCAAATAACGGCGACATGAAGAAAGACTGGAAACCGGGGACGATGATTTATCCCCTGCCGGCCGTGATGATCAGTTGCGGCAGCGAACCGGAAGAGTACAATATACTGACCGTAAGTTGGGTGGGCACGTTGTGCAGCAATCCGCCGATGTGCTATATCTCCGTGCGTCCCGAACGACATTCGTATCCCATTCTGCGGAAAAACATGGAGTATGTGATTAACCTTACGACGCAGGAAACGGCTTATGCCACGGACTGGTGCGGCGTAGTTTCCGGCAAAGACCATCGCAAGTTTGAAACGCTGCACCTGACGCCTGGAAAAGCCTCCGTTGTCCGCGCCCCGCTGATCGAAGAAGCGCCCTTGTGTATCGAATGTCGGGTGAAGGAAGTGATCGCCCTGGGCAGTCACGACTTGTTCATCTCCGATGTGGTGAACGTGAAGGCGGACGAGAAATACATTGATCCGGTAACCGGCGCCTTTGACATGCAACGCGCCGGACTGCTGGTCTACGTCCACGGCAACTACTACGGCGTAGGCGAACTGATCGGACATTTCGGCTGGGCGGTCAAGAAGAATTGAGAATGGAGAATGATGATTAGAAAAAAACACGCACAGTGTTCAATATGAATAACCCCCAATGAAGCGTAGCGATTGGGGGTAGCAAAGATAGTACTCTCACTTACAACCCGTAAGGGTTGAATAAAAAAGAACAGAATTATTCAACCTTTCAGGTTGTAGTATTATGGATGATCGCTTATCCCCCAATCGCTGCGCTTCATTGGGGGTTATTCACATTAAGACCTCCGGTCTTTTCCCGACACACCAACATTCCCTGAC
>JAITPV010000251.1 GCA_031289275.1 Tannerella sp. | reverse complement strand
GTTTCCATTATAACTAATTGAACTTCAGCTATAAAGATACAAAATTCCAAGGTCTTTTCCAAATAAATCATCACCTTTTTTCGTTGGTTTTCAATTGTTTATAACAAAGCAACTTTTTTTGTCATGTAGTAAACTCTTAACTCTTAATTCTTAATTTGAAACGTGATTTCGCGCGTGCCCGTGTAGGCGCCTTTGCCGTGGATGATGAGGGTGGCGGTGCCGATGGCTTCATTGTCCTTATAGGTGACGGTAAAGTCCTTCGCGAAGGTCAGTTCGACGTCCGGTTTGTCCGGCTGGGTGAAAAAGACCGTCGGGATGACGATGACCGGTTTGCCGGTGTAGGATTGTGTCGGGATGTCGGCCACGGCGACGTGTGCGACGTCCTTCTTCGCGTGGTGCGGGGCATGATCGTTGAAATACGTGATTTCCTGATTGAGCTGGCGGATCAGGTCGTCGTAGACGCCTTCTTTCGTTTCGAGCAGAGCAGCGGCGTTGATGCGGTCGACGATCTGTCGGTAGAAGGAGTCTATCCGGCGGCGGATGTCCTTAAGTTTGACGTCGGGACGGTCGGCCCATTCCATGTTACGTTGGTTGAAGAGCGTGTCGAACTCCAGATGCGCCGCTTCGAGCTGGTCGAGCCACTCGCCCAGACCGAGCAGTGCAATGTCGGCGGCATAGTGGGTGCGCAAATCCATAATAAGAATCCCGAGAGCGGCGGATACGCCTTCGTAGGACTTGTTTTCGATGTCTCCGAAGGCCTTCATGCGGATATAAATCCGGTTGGCGGCATTGACTTTGGCGCTGTCGAAGTGATGCCGTCCGGCCTGGACGATATTGTTGATCCCCACCAGCAGTCGGTCGATCAGTCGGTCGATGTCGGCCAGTCGATCCGTCAGTGAACTGCTCCGCAGAGCGTCCACCAGCAATCCCTCCTGCGCGAGCAGGGCGAGAAAGGGTTCATACAGCACGGCGAGCAGCGCGAGCGCCGCCGGAAACAGATTCAAGAGGTTGCGCACGAGCGTTAAAAACTGAAAGTGCTCTTCGCTGCGCAGATAATTTAAACGAATGGATAAGATTTTCTTCATTGCGATAAAAAATTAGAAATTAAAATTTGAATATTGACGGGACATGAAATCCCCGGTGGGGGAAAATGTCCCGGATGTTTTTTGGAGCTTTCCCCGGCGGGGGAAAACGTCCCGAACGGTCGCTGAAGGTTTCCCCGGCGGGGGAAAATGTCCCGGAAGCTCGTTGAAAGTTTCCCCCACGGGGGAAAGTGTCCCGGACGTTCGTTGAAGGTTTCCCCCACGGGGGAAAACGTCCCGGACGTTCGCTGAAGGTTTCCCCGGCGGGGGAAAACGTCCCGGACGTTCGTTGAAGGTTTCCCCCGCGGGGGAAAGTGTCCCGAAAGCTCGTTGAAGGTTTCCCCGGCGGGGGAAAACGTCCCGGACAGTCGCTGAAGATTTCCCCCGTCGGGGAAACGGATAAAAAAAAACAATGGTTAAAATCCGATGTGTCGGACGTGCGGAAAAAGGGTTTGAGATGCTGTCGGCGCTTACGGAAGAAGTCCGAAATGCAAATATATGTGAATCCCCCCCCCCCGAATTAACGCTTTTTTACATAAGGAGGCATCCTCCTCCGAAGCACGGAACGGAAGACGAACGCAGGTCTCGAACACTCGTTCGGAAAGCCTGCCGGCAGCTATTTCAGGGGAATAGTTCACGCTAAATGTCTTCATCTATTTTTTATTATCTAAAAATTCCGACGCAAAAATACACAAAGATATTGATTCGGCAAAAAAAAATTCAAAGATTTAAAAATTCATTGCACGCAGATAAATTAAGAGTTAAGAATTAAGAGTTAAGAGTGATGATTACAAGAGGAATTGAGAATTGAGAATTGAGAATGAAACCGTCCGAACTGTGATTTTAATATGATTTTCATGATTCATATGATAAAGAAGAATCATAATAATCAAAATAATCACTCTAAAATCACAGTTCGGACAAAGGAAAGAATGATGATTACATTAATCATATCGCATACGGAGACACGGGGGCACGGACGGCGGAAATCCGCTCCACCTCGTCATTGCGGGCTTGAACCTCAATCGCCTATACAACCGATAGATTTAGTGTTTCGGCGACTGCTTCGTACCTCGCAGTGACGACAGCTGTGTTGAGAAAAGGCCTCAAACCCAACACGACAAAGAATATCGACAGTCATCTCATAATTCTTAACTCTTAATTCCCCTTTTCACCTTTCCGTCAGTGGCATATACGGCAGTGTTTCTGGGATAATGTTCTTGTATGCCGGACGGATGATGCGTTTACCGGCGAAGTTCAGTTCTTCGTTGCGGTGAGCTGTCCAGCCGACGATCCGCGCCATGGCGAAGAGCGGCGTATAAATCTCCGTAGGCAAACCGATCAGTTCATACACGAACCCGGAATAGAAATCCACGTTGCTCGACACCTGCTTACCGTTGTTTTTGACGCGGGCAAAGACGTCGACCGCCCGTTCTTCCAGGAGTTCGAGGAACTCAAATTCGGCCAACCGGCCTTTTTCCTTCGCCAGATCGCGTGCCAGTTCGCGCAGCAGCAGGGCGCGCGGGTCGGAAATCGTATACACCGCATGACCGATGCCGTAAATCAGTCCTGTCCGGTTATACGCCTCCTTGTTCAGGATGCGTGTGAGATAGGCGTCGATCTCATCCACGTTTTTCCAGTCTTCAATATTTTCTTTCAGATGATTGAACATATCGACAACCTGTATGTTCGCTCCACCGTGCAAGGGGCCTTTCAGCGAACCGATACCGGCGGCAATGGAAGAGTAGATGTCCGTCTGTGTAGACGACGTCACGCGCACGGTGAACGTAGAGTTGTTACCGCCGCCGTGTTCGGCTTGCAGAATCAGCAGCAAATCGAGCGTGCGGGCATCGAGTTCCGTGTATTCTTTTTTCAGCATGTAGAGAAAGTTCTCGGCAAAGGCAAGTTCGGGATTCGGATGGCGGATATGCAGCGAACGTCCCTTGTCATGATGGCGCAGGACGTTGTAAGCGTAGGCGATGATGGTCGGAAAACGCGAAATCAGCTCGATGGATTGCTGCATGATGTTTTCGCGCGACAGGTCGTCGGGATTTTCATCAAACGTATACATTTCGAGCACGCTACGCGCCAGGATATTCATGATATTGCTGCCTCGCAGCGACATGATGCTCATGGTCGTTTCGTGTTGCAGGGGCATGTTCTCATACAACAGCTCGCGAAACTCCTTCAGTTCGTCTTTGTCGGGCAGGTTACCGGACAGCAGCAGATAGGCTATTTCTTCAAAGCCGAAACGTTTTTCGTGCATCGCCGCGTGTACCAGGTCTTCCACATCGTATCCGCGATAGAAGAGTTTGCCCGGAATGGGTTTCAGTTTTCCGTTGTCGGTACGTTCGTAGCCGACAACGTTACCGATTCTGGTAAGTCCGACCAATACGCCGGAACCGTCTTCGTTACGTAATCCGCGTTTCACGCCATACTGCTTGAACAACGGATTGTCGATTTTTGCCGAATGCTTGATAGTATCGGCCAACTTGTAGGTCAGATATTTTTTAATCATCGCATTTTGTGTTTGTGGTTAATTCATCATGTTTGAAATCAGCTCATCGCCGAACGCAGAAGTCGTCAGGGGCTGCCCCTTCGACATATAGCGGGCAAGGTCTGTTGTGGCTTTTCCTTCGGAGAAGGCGCTCTCCATTGCCCGGGTGATCGAAAGAGCGGCTTCCGTCCATCCCAGGTATTCCAGCATCATCACGGCGGAGAGGAGCAGTGACGATGGGTTTGCCTGATTCGTTCCCGCAATATCGGGAGCCGTTCCGTGCGTGGCTTCAAATATGGCGTGTCCCGTGAGGTAGTTGATATTGGCGCCGGGTGCAATGCCGATGCCTCCCACCATGGCGGCAAGTTGATCGGAGATGTAATCGCCGTTGAGGTTCAACGTGGCAATCACGGAATAGGCTTCCGGCTTGAGCAGCGTATTTTGCAGGAAAGCATCGGCGATTACGTCCTTGATGACGATGCCGCTTCCGCCAAATTCCCTTTCGGCCAGTGCGTAGCCCCACTCTTTGAATCCGCCTTCGGTATACTTCATGATGTTCCCCTTGTGAACCAGCGTCACACTGGGCAAATGATGTTCCAGTGCGTATCGGATGGCGGCGCGTACAAGCCGCTCGGTGCCTTCGACCGACACCGGTTTGACGCCATACGACGAACTCTCCGGGAAACGGATGTTTCCGACGCCCATCTCTTCCGTCAGGAAGCGACCGAATTTGGCCGCTTCGGGCGTCCCTTGCTTCCATTCAATCCCGGCGTAAATGTCTTCCGTATTTTCACGAAATACGACCATATTTACCTTCCACGGTTCTTTTACGGGGGATTCCACGCCATTGAACCAGCGCACGGGGCGTACGCAGGCATACAGGTCGAGCGTCTGCCGCAGGGCGACGTTCAGCGAACGGATACCGCCGCCTACGGGCGTGGTGAGCGGGCCTTTGATTCCGATCAGGCAGTCGCGGAAGGCTTCCGACGTTTCTTCGGGCAACCAGTTGCCGTTTTGCTTGAACGAGCGTTCTCCGGCCATCACTTCCCGCCACACGATTTGCTTTTTACCGTTGTAGGCTTTTTGCAGAGCGGCGTTTACCACCTTGTGGCATACGGGCATGATTTCCGCCCCTACGCCGTCGCCTGTTATATAGGGGACGGTCACACAATCCGGCGCCACCAATCCCCCCTTATTTACCGTTAATTTATTCATCTTATACAATGCTACGGTGAATACATCGGTTCATGCCTGCGCCTGTGCACGGTTGAGGGCATTATAGTTCAATGCCGAGCCGGCGCGAAACCATGCGATCTGCATTTCATTATATGTATGGTTGACCGGAAATACGTCCAACGTGCCATTGCTGTGCTCCGATACGATTATCAGCGACTTGCCGGGTGCAAAAGTCTGCAATCCCCGTACGCTCAACCGGTCGTCTTCCCGAATGTTATCATAATCACTCGGATTGACGAATGTCAACGCCAACATGCCTTGCTTCTTCAGGTTCGTTTCGTGGATACGGGCAAAAGACTTGGCGAGCACCAGATGAACATTCAGGAAACGTGGTTCCATCGCCGCATGTTCGCGTGAGGAGCCTTCGCCGTAATTCTCTTCTGCAATCACTGCGGAGCCGATGCCTGCGGATTTATAGGCTTTCGCCACGGCCGATACACTTCCCTTGGCGCCGTTCAATTGATTTTTCACCTCATTGGTTTTGCTGTTGAATACGCTCATGGCGCCCATCAGCAAATTACCCGATATATTCTCCAAATGCCCGCGGTAGCGCAACCAGGGGCCGGCCATGGAGATATGGTCGGTCGTACATTTGCCCTGCACCTTAATAAGCAGCGGCATACTCGTGAAATCCTTTTCATCCCAGGGAGCGAAAGGCTCCAGACGTTGCAGACGCTCGGAATCCGGAGCGATAACAATCTCGTCCGTACAGTATTCGGGAGCAATGAATCCTTCGTTTTCTACAACAAAACCAAGGGGCGGAAGCGTGTCGCCGGTCGGAGGATCTAACTTCACCAATTCGCCGTCCATATTGATCAAGCTGTCCTTGAGCGGGTTGAAACGCAAGTCTCCGGCGATGGTAAGCGCCAGGGTTAGTTCCGGTGAAGCCACAAAAGCATAGGTGTTCGGATTGCCGTCGACCCGTTTTGCGAAATTACGGTTGAATGACGTGACGATGGAATTGGGGCGCGAGTTGTCGTCGGAGACCCGTTTCCACTGTCCGATACAGGGGCCGCAGGCGTTGGTCATAATGGTTCCGCCGATTTGCTTGAAAAGTTGTATCATGCCGTCCCGTTCGGCCGTATCGCGAATGAGTGCGGAACCCGGATTGACAATAAGCGGGCTGGCGATTTTCAGTTTCTTATCCACCACTTGCTGCGCCAATGAAGCCGCGCGGCTCATATCCTGATAGGATGAATTTGTGCAGGAACCGATCAATCCTACTTCCATCCGGCGCGGAAAGCCGTGTGCTTCCACTTTTTTGGCAAAGTCGGATAGAGGCGTAGCGGCATCCGGCGTGAATGGCCCGTTCAGGTATGGCTCCAGTTTGGAAAGGTTGATCTCTATGATCCGGTTATAATACTGTGAAGGCCGCGCCTCTACCTCCGGATCGGCTCTGAGGTAGCCGCTGATGGAATCGGCCAGATCGGCAATCTTTTCGCGTCCGGTAGCCACAAGGTATTTCTTCATTTCTTCGTCGTAAGGGAAGATCGAGGTCGTCGCACCTACTTCTGCGCCCATGTTACAGATGGTTGCTTTTCCCGTCGCCGAGAGGGTTGCGGCGCCCGGCCCGAAGTATTCGATAATGGCATTCGTTCCGCCTTTGACGGTAAGGATGCCGGCCAACTGGAGTATCACGTCCTTGGGCGACACCCAGTCGGAAAGTTCTCCGGTCAGATTTACGCCGATGATATTCGGCATTTTCAGTTCCCATTCCATATCGGTCATTACATCGACCGCATCCGCCCCTCCTACTCCGATGGCAATCATGCCCAATCCTCCGGCATTGGGAGTGTGCGAATCGGTTCCGATCATCATGCCTCCCGGAAAAGCATAGTTTTCCAGCACGACCTGATGAATAATCCCGGCTCCGGGTTTCCAAAAACCGAGGCCGTATTTGCTGCATACCATGCGGAGAAAGTCGTATACTTCCCGGTTGGTCGTTTCGGCCGTTATCAAATCTTCAGCCTCCCCCTTGTAGGCTTGTATCAGGTGGTCACAATGCACGGTGACAGGAACGGCGGACGTTTCGCGTCCGGCATTCATGAATTGCAACAATGCCATCTGCGCCGTAGCATCCTGCATGGCCACACGGTCGGGACGGAAATTGGCGTATGCTACGCCACGTTCATAGACATTCTCGCCCGGCTGATGGTAGAGGTGGGCATAAAGAATTTTCTCTGCAAGAGTCATCGGACGTCCCATAAAATTCCGCATATGATTGGCCGATCTCACCAATGTATCGTAACATTGGGTAATTAAATCAAGATATTCACTCATAATTCATCAATAAGATATTAATTTTCACTGCATTTTTTATATTACTCCACTCAATTTGTTTATATAACAACCGTAGCGGATGAATAGTTCAATTACTATGTTTTTTTGATTATTTTTAAGGTGGCAAAGGTAAGAAATTCTTCTTTATGAAAAAACAGAAAAGTTCAAAAAGTTTTATGTTCACAGATAATTTTCGTCAAAAAACCGTATCTTTGAGGGCTATTTATAAGAATAAAAGAGATGAAGAAGCATATCAAATTATTTTATCTGGAGAATTGTCCGTATTGCAGACAAGCATTTTCATTCATTGAAGCATTAAAACGGCAGGACGAATATAAGGATATCGAGATTGAAACCATTGAAGAGTCCAAAGAACCGGAAACGGCCAACCGATACGACTATTATTACGTCCCGACGTTCTATGCGGACGAGGTGAAAGTGAGCGAAGGCGCCGTAACGCTCGAAAAAGTGGAAGCCATATTTAAACTTTGAAAATTATTTTATCCCTTTTTCTTGCCATTTCCATGCCGAACGGAGCGTGTCTTCAAGTGTTTCTTTCGCCGTCCAACCCAATATTTCGTTGGCGCGTGTAGGGTCTGCCCACACTTTTTCGATGTCTCCTTCGCGGCGAGCGACTATTTTGTGCGGAACGTTGATGCCCGTACTTTTTTCAAAGGCATGGATGAGTTCGAGTACCGACACGCCGCGACCGGTTCCCAGGTTGAAGACTTCGAGATTTGCGTCCGACCGGCTGTCCAGCATCCGGTTCATTGCAATCACGTGCGCCCTGGCCAAATCCACCACATTAATATAATCGCGTATGCAGGAACCGTCCGGCGTATCATAGTCATTGCCGAACACGCTCAGTTCGGGACGGATACCGGCGGCGGTCTGTGTCAGGAACGGCACCAGGTTTTGCGGCACGCCGAGCGGCAATTCGCCGATGGCGGCGCTCGGATGGGCGCCGATGGGGTTGAAGTAGCGCAGGAGAATGCTCCGGAACGCGGCGCCGGCATGGATGGTATCGCGGATAATCTCTTCGCTGATCTGTTTGGTGTTTCCGTAAGGCGAAAGAGCCGGTTTGACCGGTGCATCTTCGGTCACGGGAAGCACGTCCGGTTGCCCGTAGACGGTGCAGGAGGATGAAAAAACAATCCCTTCCACGCCAAACGCAGGCATCAAATCCAACAGGTTGAGCAGCGTCACAAGGTTATTCCGGTAATACTTCAACGGTTGTTGCACCGATTCGCCTACGGCCTTGCTGGCGGCAAAATGGATGATTCCCCTTATGCCGGAATGGGCGCGGAACAGTTCTTCCAGCCCCGGCTTGTCATTGCAATCCAGTTTCTTGAATACCGGACGGATGCCGGTTATTTTTTCAATACCATCCAACACTTGTTCGTTGGAATTGGACAAATTGTCGATGATGACGACTTCGTACCCGGCGTTTTGCAGTTCAACCACCGTGTGAGACCCGATGTATCCGACGCCTCCCGTAACTAAAATTCTCTTTCCCATATATATTTAATAATTCAAAGATTCAAAAATTCAATGATGCTGTTGTCGTATCCATGTGGATAACTTTCACTTTCCGTTGTCTACTACTACTACCGTCTGGTTCAGATCGGGCGCCGTAGCCGGATAACGGAGCGTGGCGCCTGATGCTTGCTGTACTTCGATGTAATATTCAAAATCGTCCGTTACCACAGAGGGAAGCGTGGCTTGGTAAACCCGCCGGTCGATGTGCTGCAAGTCGGCAGTCAGAAAGCCGCCTCTGCCCAAGGGTCTATATTTCAGCACGGCAGATACCGGTGCGTCGTCTGTGATGATGACCGTCATGTCCAGCGTTTCGCCACGGTCGATAACGCTACGCACTTCGGGGGCGATGATGCGTGCGGTATAGACGGGCGTAGCGTCCGGATAAGCTTCCGGCGGAAGCTCTTCTCCGAGTAATTCTTTCAACTCTGCTTCGGGCGAGACGAGCAGCAGGTTTATGTTGTGCTGTTGCCAGTTAGTCAGATTGCCCAGCTCGCCGTAGGTATTGATGGCGGCAAACAGATGACGGTGAACTTCACGCATTTGGTTCACCATTTGTATCCGCAATGGCAGCAAGAGACTCTTTGCCAATGCTTGTTTTTCCTCCTGCTTTGCTTCGCGAACAGCTTTAATTTGTTTGTAGTAATATACGCCCCAGGTACAGCTCAGTTCGCCTGTTGCCCGCAAATAACGAAACTGGTTGAGCCAATAGTCGAAACGTGCCATGTTGCCTGCTCCTTTGACTAAGGGACGCAAGGCTTCTATCTCATCCACAAAAGCGTAGTCGGCTTTGCGCTCGCTCCACGACAGTTCGTCAGCTCTCACGCTGCCCGGACCGTCCACCCAAGTGGCAGGCGTCGGTAAATTGACTTTTCTGCTTGTTTTGCCATCCTCCGGCGTGGTTCCATCAAGGCGGAGGAATATTTCGGCCATTTGCGCGCCCACTTCGGCTCCAAACTCGCTGAGCGCCCAGTCGGTGTAGAAATCCCTTGCATCGAGGTCGCGTTCGGGCGTCAGCGCGTTTGCATCGGCTTGTGCGCGGGTCATTGCTTGTCCCTGCGTGGTGTTCCACGGCTGTTGTTCCCATCCGGCTTTGGCTAATGCGGCTATATTGGGCGCGATGGTCTGTGTCCGCCAGTGGATACCGATGAGTCCGTCGCAGCCGTAAGCCAGCGCGTCGGCGGCATCGCGGCGCATACGCCCTGCCCACAGTTGCGGGACAATCATTGAGGGGTCGTCTTCCAACCAGGGGATAGCCCACTTGGGACGCCCTGCAATAGAGGTAAAGCCCGGGTCGAGCGGTGCATAACCCACTTCGCGGTTGATGCAGCTGAAAGGTATAGTCTTCGGCAGATAATTGTCAAACAGCGCGCGGTCTTGTTGAGGTCCCAGCACCCATCCACAGGTAGCAAGACCGAAACCGGCGTTCACGTTCTTCAGCGCGCCGAGCGCCGCTTGCATGTCGGCAACCACAGCATCGATGTCTTTTTGGGTATTGCCGCCCCAAGTCCAGCCTTCATGTGTCCACAACCAGTAATAGTCCACTGCGTAATGTTTTTTCACCCAGGCGAAAGTGCCTTCATACAAGCGGCGAACGGTGGCGGTATCATTCAAGTTCAGACCTCTTTTTTTCAATATGCCGAGCGAAGGTTCCGACAAACCCATTGGCGTTTCCGTGCCAATGCACACTTTTACACCCATTTGGCGGGCGTATGCGAACACATCGCCAAAGAAAGCTGCCGACGTGTTATACAGGTCGATATTTTGCGCTTCATTGATGGTATCGCAGCCTTTTCCGTCCATATACACAGGACCATAGACATCTTTTGGGTACCATTGGGAGGCGCCGAAAGAATAATCGCTCGTGCGGCAGTTGGTATGGTAGCTCCATCCCCAATTCCAGTCTTTGTACTCCATGGTATAGAAATGCCTTGCGGGATAAGCTGTTTTCACGAGTCCGGCGTCGTCCATATCGTCTTGCATACCCATCCATATCATCGGTTCCGGATGTGGATAGTTATGAAAACCGATGAAATTCATGCCCATCTTGGGTAACTGCGCCAGCACGGCTTTGTAAGCGTTGCTTGTCCACCAGTCAGGACCTTCGGGAAAGTCGTGAAACGGCTGAATGCCCCGTGTAGCAAAGAGTGGCGCATGTGTTTCGTCCAATTTGGGCATGACGAACGCGGTCAGTTGCTCGTCGGGAACAACATCGCCATGCAAGTAAAAACGTATGCCCAAGTGTTCGGCAAATTTGTAAACGCCGTAAAGCAGCGCTTTGTCCGAACCGCCGACGATACGCAACTGTCGACCGGAGGTTTTCAACTGATAACACTCTTCGCCAAGCGCATCATCTTTGTGCAACTCAATAGCGTAAGAGGGGCGCGTTGCCGCTTCGGACGATTCTCTTATTTCGGCCAACTCACCTGTACGCAGATAAAGGTATCGGCGCAGTTCCTTCACAGCCAGACGTTCGGTTGCCGAAGCCTGATCGCTGCACACAATCACCGGCAGCGACCGCTGACATGCCGTGAACATCACCATAATAGCAATTATAAAAATCAATTTTGTTTTCATATATATTCGGATATTAATCGAGATGATATTTATCACGGCAAATGTATGAAAAATAATCAACCCATTGCATCCTTTGCAGGAATTTATTTTGCGCCTGTCGGACACAAATAGAAATTTTGGTAAATCAGGCGACCGCCCACGATTTACAGCAGTAAATCCACGGTTTACAGCAGTAGATTCACAATTTACAGCAGTAAATCCACATTTTACAGCAGTAAATTTACGATTTGCAACCGTGAGTTGTCACACGATACCTGAAAATCCCATAAAGGCCATCGCCAGCAGTCCGGCCACAATCAGCGCAATGGGAATCCCCTCCATTCCTTTCGGAAGTTTGACCATGCTCAGTTGTTCGCGGATGCCGGCAAACAGAATCAGCGCCAATCCGAAACCTATCGCCGTGGAAATGGCAAAGATGACGCTTTCCAGTAAATTAAGCTCTTTTTGAATGACCATAATGGCGACCCCCAGAATCGTACAGTTCGTGGTAATCAGCGGTAAAAACACGCCTAAGGACTGATACAGGGCCGGCGATATTTTTTTCAGGATAATCTCCACTAATTGTACCAGCGAGGCAATGATAAGAATAAAAACGATGGTTTGCAGAAATTCGATATGAAACGGTTCCAAGACGGTTTTCCGAATGATACAGGTGATAATCGTGGAGATGGTCATCACAAAGGCTACGGCGCCACTCATGCCGGTGGCCGTTTCTATTTTTTTGGAAATCCCAAGGAAGGGACATATCCCTAAAAACTGCGCCAGGACGATGTTGTTGACAAAAACGGCGCTGATAAATATGAGTATGTAGGTCATCATGACGGTTATGCTTTTCTTATTTTATTAATAACGGCAATTAAATATCCCAATGCGATGAATGCACCCGGGGCAAGCACCATGATCAGGATGCCATAGGATTCGGGATATACGGGAAAACCGAACACTTTTCCGGTTCCGAGCAGCTCGCGGACAGTGCCTAACAATGTCAGTGCAAACGTAAATCCGGCTCCGATCCCGACTCCATCAAGCATGGATTTGAACACATTGTTTTGAGCGGCAAAGGTTTCGGCGCGTCCCAACACGATACAGTTGACTACAATCAACGGGATAAACAGTCCCAAGCTGCTGAATAAAGCTGGAATATAGGCCTGCATAACCATTTCTACCATGGTGACGAACGTGGCAATAACCACAATGTAGGCCGGGATACGTACTTTATCCGGAATAAGATTTTTCAACGATGATATGGCCATATTGGAACAAATCAACACAAAGGTGGTTGCTAAGCCCATGCTCAACCCGTTCAGGGCGGAAGAGGTGGTGCCCAATGTCGGACACATACCCAGCAAAAGAACGAAAATGGGATTTTCTTTCAGTAGCCCGTTCAACAGGATTTTGAGGTTGTTGTCGCTTGTATTCATATATTTCTTTCTCTGTTTTCTTTCTCTGTTTAGCGGATTAATTTTCACTGCCGGAAGCGGACGTTGCGCCGCTGACGGCATCCGGGTTATTTTTATAGACGGCATAGGCGTTGCGTACGGCTTCCAGAAAAGCGCGGCTACTGATCGTCGCCGCCGTAATGGCATCCGTATCGCCCCCATCCTGGGAGACGGTCAATGGGTCGGTGGCCGGATTTTTGCCGAGCACCGAACTTTTCCTTTCCCCGGCGGCCACTTCATAGCCTGTGATCCTTTCGACCAGACTTTTTTTGGTTTGAACGACCGGTTTGAACCAGTCAACCATTTTCGTCCCTAATCCGGGCGTTTCCTTTTGTTCCAATACGGAATAATTGATGATATTTCCTTTTTCATCGAACCCGACAATGATTTTTATTTCGCCGTTGAAGCCGTTTTTAGAAAATGACTTTACGGCCGCACCCACAAAATGATCATCGCGATCGTAGGCCTTGTATAACTCCAATGTCCCCACGCCTTTGACCTCCACCGGTTCCGGCTCGCTCAAACGTTCATACGGCGGTAGCACCTCGTGAACGGCGCGTTGTTGTCCGGCTGTTTTTGACGCTTCAATCGGCTCCTTGGTTGCCGTATAGACGGATGCCAGCGTGATCGCGGCAAATAAGGATATGCCCGTAAGGACAAGCAGCATATTGGTGAAATTTGACTCTAACCTTGCCATTATTTTTTTATTCCTCCATATCTTTTAGGTTTAACATAGGTGTTGATAAGCGGCGTAAAGGCGTTCATAATCAAGATGGCGAACGATACGCCTTCCGGATAGGAGCCGAACACGCGGATCAGCACCGTAATGATCCCGATACCTGCCCCGTACACCCACATGCCGGGAACGGTCATCGGAGATGTCACATAGTCGGTGGCCATAAAGACGGCGCCCAACAGCAATCCGCCCGTGCACAAATGAACAACTGGCGAAAGACAGGTCGCCGGGTCTACCCAATGGAGTATATCGGTGAAAACGAATACGGTCAGCAGGATACTTACGGGAATATGCCACGTGATGATTTTCCGGATCAGCAGGTAAGCCAGCCCGATCAACAAGGCGATAACGGAAGCTTCGCCCAACGAACCGCCCATATTTCCCAGCAGCATATCCGTAAGGTCAGGGAGCGCTATCGAATGTCCTTTCAGGGTGGCCAACGGCGTAGCCGCTGTTTCCGCATCCATATAGGCCGTATTCCATGTCATCGGACGCGGCCAAAGCGTCATCCGGACAGGAAAAGAAATCAACAGGAAGACGCGCCCGACCAATGCCGGATTGAAGGGATTGTTTCCCAATCCGCCGAAACTCATTTTGCCGACGCCAATAGCAACAATAGCCCCTAAAACGATGATCCAGACAGGCAAGTTGGAAGGCAGGCAGAATGCCAGCAAAACGCCCGTCAGGATGGCCGAACCATCCCGGATGGTTGGCTCCTTCTTTAATAAAAACCGCTGTATCAGATATTCGCACAAGAGACAGGATACCACAGATACGCCTGTGACAATCAGCGCACCCAAACCGAAAAACCAGATAGAGACCAGGAATGACGGGAGCAACGCAACCAGCACGCCGTACATGTTTTTACGGATACTGTCGCCACTGTGAATGTGGGGTGATTGGGATATGATGAATTGATTTTCCATTAATTACTTTGTTTTTATGATTTTCGGGTACGGATAAGTTCCTTCACTTTCGTTTTACCCGAACGGATATAATCCAATAACGGACGACAGGCCGGACAGGTATAGCTGCACGAACCACATTCGATGCAGTCAACGATATAATTATCTTCGGCAACCGTCCATTTCTCATAGATCGTGACATCCATCAACAGGCTCGGATTTAACCGCATCGGACAGGCACGCACGCATTTGGCACACCGGATACAATCCGTCATGGGTTTACGGGCAACGTCTTTCCGGGGAAGGAGTAAAATGCCGGAACAGCCCTTTGTTACCGGCACATCCGCACTAACGAACGCCCGTCCCATCATCGGGCCGCCGCCGATAATCTTGCCGGTTGTCTCCGGAAGTCCCCCGGCGGCAGCGATCAGTTCACGAACGGGCGTTCCGATGCGTACCCGCAGATTGGATGGCCAGTCAATCTCTTTGCCGGTAACTGTAACTATCCTTTCTATCAACGGCTTGTTTTTTTGCACCGCTTCATATGCGGCGAAAACCGTACCGACATTCTGGACTACCGCCCCTACGGAAATAGGGAGGGATTCACTTTTTACCTGACGGCGTATGACGGCTTCTATCAGGTGTTTCTCGCTACCTTGCGGATATTTCACTTTCAACGGTATCACTTCTATTCCCGGATACCCACAGGATACCAGGGAAGTCAGATGGGTGATCGCGTCTTGTTTATTTCTTTCTATTCCGATAATGGCGCGGTCTACTTGTATGGCTTTCATCAACAAGCGAATGCCTACCAATATCTCTTCGCCTTTTTCCATCATCAACGAATGGTCGGATGTGAGGTATGGTTCACATTCCACAGCGTTTACGATCAACACGCCGGCTTTATTGCCGGGAGGCGGCGACAATTTGACATGCGCCGGAAACGTGGCTCCGCCCAATCCGACAATACCGGCCTCTGCAATTTTACCAATAATTTCTTTCCCCGAAAGAGCACAGTCTTTTATCAATGCCGGACTGCGGTCTATGGTTTCTTCCCATACATCCCCTTCTACGTCAATATAGACAGCCGGCGAAGAGGTTCCGTTTCCCTGGAGGGCGTCACCGATTTTCCGAACAACACCGGATACGGGAGAGTGGATGTTTGCCGACACAAATCCACCGGCTTTGGCCAGCAACGTGCCCACCTTGACGGCGTCGCCTTTCCGGACAATCGCCTCGGCCGGTGCGCCGGCATGTTGGTTCAACGGAATAATGACGTGTTCGGGTATCGGCAGAAAAGCGATTTTTTGATTCGCCGACCGTTTGTTTTCTGGTGGATGAATACCACCGGTTCGAAAGGTTCTCAGCATGATTATAAAATAAGGATGTATTACACGTTATGAAAGGGATTGAACTTCTTTTCTGGGTGGAAAATTCAATTCGTGAATGGCATTTGAGGGACAAGCCGCCACACACTTGCGGCATAAACGACATTTCGTATCATCAATATACGACAGATTATGCAGGATGGTGATAGCGTCAAATTCGCATTTTTTCCGACAGAGGCTGCATCCTGTACATGCGTTGGCACACACTTTTCCGGCAATCCCTCCTTTATCCTTATTCACGCACGAAACATAGATTCGACGTGATTTGGGGCCTTTTTTACGAAGTTCGATGATCCGTTTGGGGCAAGCCTTCACACATGCGCCGCACGACGTGCATTTATTCTCGTCCACTTCAGCGATTTGGGTTTCCGGATTGATACGGATTGCGCCGAACAAACAACTCTCGACGCAATCGCCATAACCGAAACAGCCATAGGAACAGCCGGTTTCACCGCCATAGAGTGCGCCGGCAATGGCGCAATTTTTCGTTCCGTCGTAGATATTGAGCCGGGGACGCGCTTCGCATGTTCCGTTGCACCGTACGACAGCCGTCTTGGAGTCGTTCGCTCCGGACTCTACGCCCAGGATGGAAGCGACCTGACGCATTATTTCATTGCCCCCGACAGGACATTGCAGGCCATCCAACAGTCCGGCTTTTACGCACGCTTCGGCAAATCCTCCGCAGCCCGGATAACCGCATCCCCCACAATTAGCTCCCGGCAGGACAGCCTGTATCTGTGCAACTTGTGGATTTTCGTCTACTTTAAACTTCCGGGAAGCTATGTACAAGATGATAGCCTCTATTGTTCCAATCGCTCCTAATGATATAACAGCGGATAAAATCATATACACTTGATAATTTGGGATAACGTGAAGACAAATTTTCTTTTCAGCCTGTCACGCATCAGATATATTAGACCATAATACGGAAACAGTATCAATAATCCCGTCAATCCGCCCGCCGGTTCGTTACCGGTCAGGTGAACGCCAATGGCAAGAGCGGCAACGACAAGGAGCATCGGATAGACGTATGCAAGCAGGATCGCCTGTCGTCCCATGGTATATTGACCGCAAAGCATGACTTCTTCATTTACGGTATAATGCCCGGTATGATCTTCCACTTCAATAACTTGGTTTTTGCCGTCTGTATTCGGACATACGGATGCTGCATGACAACCGTTACAAGCCGATGGTTGCACAATCCGGACGAATACGACAGGCTGTTCGATTTTTTCAATGATACCGGTATGTTGAATCGTTTTACTCATACTTTTGTAATCTCTACATTGCAAAATGCAGGCAAAAGTAGTGATAAATCGGATATAAACTCATATTTCCCCTCTTTTTTGTTCTTAAAAAAAATAAAAAGGCTTACCACTTGTAACTGAGACCAAAACTCAGGATTTCATTGGTCTGGAGAAAAGAATCAAAATCTTCTGTTTTAGCAACACCGTCATCATAACGCAAGTTAACGTATATCAATGTCGAAAAGTAACGGCTAATGGCTAAATCCAGCGAATTTTCATATTCGGCTATGATATGGTCGTAACTCGTAAAGTAGTAAAAGCGCGTTTTCCATGTGACATTCCGGTTAGGTTTTACAACCATGTCGTAACGGAGTGTCGAACCGAATTTACTGAACCTGTATTCATAGACATCGGCTTCGTTTTTCTGGAATCCGTGCCGCCCCAGATCAATATTTCTGTCCATACTATACATATAATTATATGAGAACGGGGATACATTGAGGGCGATGGTCAGGGAACGGTCTTTGCGGCTGTATTTCTTTACGAGGTCGTATTTCATACCCGGTTCCACGTTCACAATGAAGGGAGAAAGTAACGCCGCTTGTTTCACCGTAGTATTCTCCTGATAGTTTGTAAACATCTGTGTCTTAAATTCGGCGCCAAGCGTATAAAACCATTTGCTGAAGGCGCGATAACCAAAGTTGGCATAATACCGGAAAAGGTCGTCGCCAAGTTTATAATTCCGCAAAGTGTCTTTGGGCGCACTATACATGCTGGCGTTAATTTCCATCATATTGGTAAAGATGATCCGATCCTTGGCGTAATTATATTTTATCAGGTTCTTCGTGAATATATTCATATTACTGACTCCTCCTTTGTACCAGTTCGGAGAAACGTAGTTTTGCGAAAACTTGATGTCGCTCTCAAAAGAGGAAGTCCAGTATTTCCGGTCTGGGAGGAATTTGGTTGGCGTCGTATAATCCGTCGGTTTTATTTCTATCTTTTCGACAGGCACTTCAATCCTCTTTTCCCTTCGGATGAAATGTGTCGTTTCCGTGGGCAGATGTTGCGCATTGTAATGGAAATATTCCGGGTGATACTGCTGAACATACTGATATGCTATTTCGTTCAGATATAATTCCATTGCTTGTTTTTCAAAGATAGTGACCGGACGGTAAAGCGGTTTTAGCCACTCATCCGTCGTTGAATAATCCATAGGCCGGTATAGCGAAATTTTTTCTTCCGGCCTGATATGTCCTTCTCTAAAGAGCACAGGCATAAAGAGGGAATTGACAATAACGGTGTCGCGAAAGGTGACGTCCGGCCCGAAGGTATTATATGACACGGCATCTCTTGCCCAATATATGGCTTCGGGCGACATGCTCAGCGGAGGAGCGACAGGTTCTTGAGAAACGGCGGGAATAGTATCCTGCTCAAGTTGGTCTTCGGTTGCGTCGTCCGGGGAGTCGATAGAAAGCGCGCCCTCTTCCTCAAACAATTCTTCGGATTCAGACGGGGAAGTGACGCGGAGCATGGTATCCTGATCGGCCGGAGCCGTAGAATTTTTTCCACCGCTTTCTATACGCCGGCGTATCTCTTCATTGAAATTGAGATCTTGCGCCTTCGTCTGAATACATATAAAGGAATATATCAGGAAAATAAATATATATCGTTTCTTCATCACCTTATATTTTAAACTAAACGTTCGCGCAAAAGTACAGAAAAGATTCTTATGCGCCAAATTTTCCGGAAAGGAATCAAGGGCAAACCTGCGTCGGAATCCATGCAGGGGTGAAAAATCTTTCGCCCCTGCAATTCTTAAATCTTTGAATCTTTGAAATTATTGAATCTTTGAATCCCTATATCTCAACATGGCTTCCACATAGTAATAATCGGCATAAGTCAGCGGCACGTCGACTTCGGAATTGTAAGGTATCGCACCGACAGAATGTTTGAGGAGGAAGTTTCCGTTAGTTTCCGGTTCGGCAAAATATTCCGGCGACGAGAGCGTGCGAATCTGCGTTTCGGCGACCTCCATATACGTCTTTGCCAGGGCTTCATCTACATAACGGCTCAATTCGATCAGTGCCGATGCGATGATGGCTCCGGCGGAAGCATCGCGTTTGGCATCGGGTATTTCGGGGGCGTTGAAATCCCAGTAGGGTATCTTGTCGGCCGGCAGGTTCGGATGATTCAGGATAAAGGCGGCGATACGCCGAGCTTGATCCAGATATTTGACGTCGCGCGTTTCGCGATACATGACCGTAAAACCATATAATCCCCATGCTTGCCCGCGTCCCCAGGCCGATTCGTCGGAAAAGCCCTGCGCCGTATTTTTCCGTTCCACTTGTCCGGTGATGGTATCGTATGAAACGACATGCCAGGAACTGCCGTCCGGACGGAAATGGTTTTCGATGGTTTTGTCGGCGTGCGAAAGACAGATATTCCGGTAAGTCGGATCACCGGATTCTTTCGATGCCCAAAAGAGCAATTCAAGATTCATCATGTTGTCGATAATCACGGGGAATTGCCATTTTTCGTTAGGATTCCAGGAACAGATACATCCCACCAAGGGATTGAAGCGGCTGGCAAGCGACGCCGCGCCGTGTAGCAGGACGTTCCGGTAAGCCGTATCGCCGGTAAGCCGCAGGCCGTTGCCGAAACTGCAATACAACATGAATCCGAGATCGTGCGTGTCGGTATTGTATTGTTCCTTTTCAATACGCGCCGTATAGTTCCGGGCGGCCTCCAGCATGTCCGGACGGTTACTGTATTGATACAAATACCACAACGTGCCGGGTACGAAACCGCTGACCCATCCGTCGGAGGAAGTCGTTAACAAGTTGCCTTCCGAATCAACTGTGCGGGGCAATTTGTCCGGCTGGTCGATCAGCGATTGCGCCATTCGTTCGTAGCAGGGCAACGAACGGTCAAGGCGGTTTTTAATAATCGCATCCACGGATTCTTGTCCGGGAGTGCAGGCAACGGCGCATAAAGCCATATAAACAAGGGTGAAAACAAATGTATTCTTCATATATAATGGGTTTTATTGAAATTATTCTTAGCTGTCAATCCGGCGCAAATATAGTACGTATGTAACATATCTGCAAATGTTTTCACTAAATAATTTCCCTGCCTCACTGTTGCAACGCCTTCAGCAATTTTCCGACCGCTTCAGCGGGCAAGGCGGTTTCGCCCAGTAATTGCACAAATTTGCTGCCGATGATGACGCCGGATGCGTTGCCGGCGGCAACGTCGTAGGTCGCCTTATTACTGATTCCAAAACCGACCAGACGGGGATTTTTCAGGTTCATCGCGTTGATACGCTGGAAATAGGCTTGTTTGGCATCGTCAAAAGACTGCTGTGCGCCGGTGGTGGCTGCGCTCGAAACCATGTAGATGAAGCCGCCGGTGTGCTCGTCGATCAGGCGTATGCGTTCGTCGGACGTCTCGGGCGTGATAAGCATAATGACTTTCAGTCCGTAACGGGTGGCGGTATCCTTGTATTCGGCCATGTAGTCGGCAAAAGGCAGGTCGGGGATGATCATGCCGTCTACGCCGACGGCCTCGCACGAGCGGCAAAAGGCCTCGAATCCGTACTGCATCACAGGATTGAGATAACCCATGAGGATAAGCGGAATGTGGATGGTACGGCGGACATCCTTGAGTTGCTCGAACAGGAGGCGGAGCGACATGCCGTTGCGGAGCGCCTGCGTGGCAGCCTGTTGTATGACCGGCCCGTCGGCCATCGGATCGGAGAAGGGGATGCCGATTTCCGCCATGTCAATGCCCTGATCTTGCAGGGCTTCGAGGATGGCTTGCGTCCGGTCTGATGCGGGATAGCCGGCAGTGAAATAGACCGACAGGATATTCGCGTCCCGTGTCTCGAAAAGTTGTGTAATACGGTTCATCTGATGTCTTGTTTATTTTTGTTTTTAAGTTGGTTGATAAATATCTCCAGCCGGCGGACGTCTTTCAGCGCCGGAGCGGTTTCAAAGCCGCTGTTCAGGTCGATTCCGGCCATCCGGAGGTGCTCGAAACGGAGCAGGTCGGGGATGCTTCCGGGATGGATGCCGCCGCTCAGGAGGAAGGGCGTTTCACCATGATAAGCGTCCAGCAGCGTCCAGTCGAAGGTTTTACCGGAACCGCCGCAGGTATTGCATTTCGTATCGAAAAGGAAATAATCGGCACAGGATTCATAGGCGGCCGTCTGTGCCAGGTCTTCGGCTGTGGCGACGGCAAAGGCCTTGATCACGCGGTAGCCCTGCCGTTGCAAGGCTTCGCACACGCCGGGCGATTCGTTGCCGTGCAACTGCAAACAGTCCAGCCCGTAGCGCGACGCCTTTTCCAGCATTTCCTTCCGGCCGGCATTGACAAAGACGCCGGCTTTCACTTTCGCACACCGGCGAACAGCCTTCGCATAAACATCCTCGTCAGGCACATAACGCGGCGACCGGGGATAAAAGATAAACCCCATCCAGTCGATGTCCAGCCGTTCGACCGCCCGGATATTTTCCACTTCACGCATCCCGCACACTTTGATTTTCAGCATTTCATTCTCCATTCTCAATTCATCAATGAATTTTCTGAGTCTTTCGCCCGGATGCTCCGTTTTCATAAACGTTTCGCCAATCAGGAAGCCTCGAAAACCGGTTTCGCGCAGTTGCCCGACCGTCGCGACGTCCGACAGTCCGCTTTCCGAAACGAGCAGCGGCGCCTGTTTTCCCGTGCCCGCTTCCGCCCGCATCCGCTCAACGAGCCGGAAGGAGTTTTCGACCGTCGTGTCGAACGTACCCAGATTCCGGTTGTTCACTCCCAGCATGTCGATCTCCGGATGGAGGTATGACAATTCGCTGTCGTGATGAATCTCCAGTAGCACTTCCATCTCCAGGGCATGCGCCATTTTCGCCAGATGCACACATTCATCCCTTGTCAATATGGCGGCAATTAGCAATATGGCATCCGCCCCCATCACCCGCGCCTGAAAAAGCTGGTATTCATCCACAATGAAATCCTTGCGCAACAACGGTAGTCGCACCAACGCACGTGCATGCTGCAAATCACTCAGCGAACCGCCGAAAAAATCGCTGTCCGTCAAGATGGAACACGCCGCAGCGCCGCCGTTTTCATAGGCCGTGACAACATCGGCGACCTTTGCACCGGGATGTAGCCAACCCTTCGAGGGCGACCGCCGTTTGAACTCGGCGATGATGCCCGACGCCGACGTTGCCAATGCTTTCCGCATCGAACAGGTACGCCGTTCCATCCGCGCCGCGCCCATCGCCAGCATCGTTTCCAGCGAAACGGCTGCCTTCTGATTCGCCACTTCGCGCCGCTTATTCGCTACGATTGTTTCCAATATATCCACTCTCACCCCTCCCCGTTCAATTCCAAAAACTTCCGAAGCGCCTGAAGCGCCTTTCCGCCGGCCAGCGATTCTGTTGCTTCGGCCAGGCAAGCGGCGATTTTCTTTTCGGGACAGATCACCTGGATGGCAAAGGCGGCGTTAGCCAGTACGCAGTTGCGTTGCGCCGGGGTAGCGGTGTTGTGCATTACGGCGTCGAAGATACGGGCAGCGTCTGCCGGCGTGTCGCCGCCGAACAGATCGGATTCCTGCACGCGCGGCAAACCGATCATCTCCGGCGTATAGATTTTCTCTTTTCCCGTCATGGTGACTTTAAATTCACCCGTGAGCGAGATTTCATCGTAGCCGTCCAGACTGTGCACGACACCGAAACGAACGCCGCTTGCCTGATAGGCATACGTGTACAGACGCGCCAGCGGCAGGTTGTACACGCCCAGCAGCTGATACTTCGGAATGGCGGGATTGACCAGCGGGCCGAGGATGTTGAAAAAACTGCGCACAGCCAGGCTCTTGCGCACGGGCGCCACGGCCTTAAGCGCCGGGTTGAAGAGCGGCGCATGCAGGTAGGCGATGCGGCAGGCGTCCATCGAGGCGCGCAGCCGGTCGACGTCTGTCGTGAACTTCACGCCGTGCTGCTCCATCACGTTGCTGGCGCCGCTAACGGAGGTGGCGCCATAGTTGCCGTGCTTCACGACGTGATAACCGGCGCCGGCCAGCACGAAACAGGCCGCGGTGCTGATGTTGAACGTATTTTTCCCGTCGCCGCCCGTGCCTACGATGTCGATGAAGGGATAGTCGGACAGGTCGACGCGATGGCTCATGTCGAGCAGGGCGTCGCGAAAGCCCGTCAACTCGTCGACGGAGATGCTGCGCATCAGGAAGACCGTGATCAGGCTGGCGATCTGCGACTCGTTGTACCGGCCTGTGGCGATGTTCTGCAACAGCGTCTGCGCCTCGCTACGGTCCAGATACCGGTGTTCAAATAAACGATACAGTATTTGTTTCATATTTATTGAATTGAAAATTGAAAATTATGATTACTTGTCGGATTCGAGACGTTGCTCCTCATCCAGTTTTCGATCATCCGCTTGCCCTGGGGCGTGAGGACGGACTCGGGATGGAACTGGATGCCCCGGACGTCGTACGTACGGTGGCGCAGCGCCATGATCATGCCCTCTTCGGCATCTACGGCCGTTACTTCCAAGCAGTCGGGGAAGTTGTCTTTCGATACGACCCACGAATGATACCGTCCGGCGCGGAAGCCGGGTTCCAGCCCGTCGAACAGCGGATCGGGAGCGATCGTGCGGATGTCGGTGCATACGCCGTGAAAGACGCGGGTCAGGTTTTGCAGCGTCGCCCCGAACGCTTCGCCGATGGCCTGTTCGCCAAGACAGACGCCGAGGATGCTTTTCGTCGGCGCGTAACGCTTGATCAGCGGCAGCAGCAATCCCGCTTCCGAAGGGATGCCGGGGCCGGGCGAAAGGACGATTCTGTCGAAACGGTCTACTTCGTCCAGCGTTATCCGGTCGTTGCGGTGCACCTCCACCCCGGCGCCCAGCTCAAGCAGGATATGCCGCAAATTGTAGGTGAAGGAATCGTAATTGTCGAATAAGAGTATGTTCATCTTTGCACTGTTTTTCAGTTTATCAATGTTTCCGCCTGCTCGATGGCCTTGTTCAGGGCGCCGAGCTTGCTGTTCACTTCCTGCAACTCGCGTTCGTCGTCGCTCAGCGCCACGATGCCCGCCCCCGCCTGATAGTAGAGCACGTTGCCGCGGCTGACGAACGAGCGTATCATGATGGCCTGGTTCAGGTCGCCGTTCAGCCCGATAAAGCCGAGGCATCCGCCGTAGGCGCCGCGGTTATGCTTCTCCAGTTCCGTGATCAGCTCCATCGCACGTACTTTCGGCGCCCCGCTGAGCGTACCGGCCGGAAAGGTGTCTATGAACGTCTCCACGACGTTGCAGCCGGGGCTGATTTCGCCGCTGATGCGCGAGACAAGGTGCATCACATGGCTGTAGTACTGCACTTCCTTGTAGAAGTCGACGTGCACGTTGTGCGCATTACGGCTCAGGTCGTTGCGTGCCAGATCGACCAGCATGACATGTTCGGCGTTTTCCTTCGGATCGTTCAGCAGCGCCTCGACGCGGTGTTTGTCGAGCGTCAGGTTTCCCGACCGGAAGGCCGTTCCCGCAATCGGGTCGATGCTGGCATGGCCGTTTTCGATCTTGCAGTGCGTTTCGGGCGAGGAGCCGAAGATGCGGAAGCCGCCGAAGTCGAAGTAAAACAGGTAGGGCGAAGGGTTGATGTTCCGCAGGCTGCGATATACCTTGAAGTCGTCGCCCTGAAAGGCCTGCTCGAAGCGGCGGCTGAGCACAATCTGGAACACGTCGCCGCGCAGACAGTGACGCACGCCCTCGCGCACCATCGCCCGGTATTCGTCATCGGTAATGGACGACGTGCGTACGCCTTCGGTACGGAAGTTGTACGACGCGAAGTTACGGTCTTCGATCAGCGTTTCGATCTCCGGCAGATGGTCTTTTTCGCCTTCCTGCAGCAGTTCGACAATCGTCAGTTCATTCTTGAAATGGTCGAAGACGAGCGTGTATTTGTACAGGGCGTAAAAGAGATCCGGCGCGTCCGACTCTTCATGGTGCGCATCCATCACGGGGATGTTTTCAAAGTATCGCACCGCGTCGAAGGCTGTATATCCGAACAGTCCGCAACGGTTTTTGTCCGCCCCTTCCACCCGGAACCTGCCCAGAAACCCGTTCAGCGCATCCGCTACCGAATGGCCGTCCGACAGCGGTTCGACCTCGACCGTCCCGTCGGGACAGGCCAACGTCGCCTCGCCGTTGTTGACGCCGATGCTTGCCAGGGGACACAAGGCGATAAACGACAGACTGTTTTCCTTGCCGTGAAAGTCCGAACTTTCCAGCAGCGCAGACATCGAATAAACATCGCGCAACTTAAGATAGAGGCTGACCGGCGTATGCAAGTCGCTCAACAGTTGCCGGCTTGCTGTTCTAAATTCATAATTCATAATTCAACTATTTAAAGATTCAAAGATTCAAATAAAGCGATTTCATAATCATAATTGTTTAATATAAGTATCCATGTCCTTGTCTCCGCGTCCGGAGAGGGTCAGCACGACGACATCCGACGGCTCGAAGTGCACTTTTTTCAGCGCACCCAGTGCGTGGGCGCTTTCCAGCGCCGGGATGATTCCCTCCATACGGGTCAGTTCAAAGGCCGCAGCCAGCGCCTCGTCGTCGTCGACAGCCAGCACGGTAGCCCGTTTCTGTTCCGCCAGATAGGCGTGTACCGGGCCGATGCCGGGATAATCCAGTCCGGCGGAGATCGAATACGGCTCTTCGATCTGTCCGTCTTCGTTCTGCATCACCAGCGTACGCGCCCCGTGGATGATCCCCGTCCGTCCCAACCGGATCGTGGCGGCGCTCATGCCCGACAGGACGCCTTTTCCGCCCGCTTCGGCAAGCACGATCTTCACCCGTTCGTCGTCCACATAATGATATATCGTACCCGCCGCATTGCTGCCGCCGCCTACGCAGGCAATCAGACAGTCGGGATAGTCGCGGCCTTCCTTTTCAAGCATCTGCCACTTGATTTCTTCGCTGATGACCGATTGCAGCCGCGCCACCATGTCGGGATAGGGATGCGGCCCGACGGTGGAGCCGATGATGTAGAACGTATCCGACGGATGGCAGCACCAGTCGCGGATGGCCTCGTTGGTAGCATCCTTGAGCGTCATGTTGCCCGACGTGACGGGCACCACCGTAGCGCCGAGCATCTGCATCCGCTGCACGTTGGGCTGCTGCCGTTCGACGTCCGTCCGTCCCATATACACCACGCAGGGTATGTCCATCAGTGCGCAGACCGTAGCCGTAGCCACGCCGTGCTGACCGGCGCCCGTCTCGGCGATGATGCGTTTTTTTCCCATCCGTTGCGCCAGCAGAATCTGCCCGATGGTATTGTTGATCTTGTGAGCGCCGGTATGATTCAGGTCTTCGCGCTTGAGATAGACCTTGCAGCCCGTCTTTTCGCTCAACCGCCCCGCGTGATACAGGGGCGACGGCCGTCCGGCATAATCGCACAACAGACGGTGAAATTCCTGCCGGAAAGTCTCGCTTTCCAGCACGGTCAGGTACGTCTGCTGCAATTCCGTCACGCAGCGATGCAGAATCTCCGGGATGTACGCCCCGCCGAACTTGCCGTAATAACCGTTTTCGTCTACTTGATATGTCTTCGTCATATATATAATATAATGTATAATGTTTGCCCGAACAAAAAAAGCCTGTCGTGAGTATGACAGGCTTTTTTGAACTATTTTTCCGTTACAGATAACTGCGCATAGCCGACTACTCACAATGTAAAAAACTGCAAGCGCCACCACCAATACGTATTTATCAATAATGTTTTCATCTTTTTTCTGTTATTATGGCTGCAAATATAAAGCGTTTTTTTCAATAAACAAACAAATCGGAGAAAAAGAAAGAATAATTATGAATGGATCATGCCGCCGTGATGGAGAGTTAGGGGAATTAAGAGTTAAGAAGTAAGAGTTAAGAGTTATGATTACATTAGAATGGAGAATGGAGAATACTGTCCGAACTGTGATTTTAGAATGATTATTTTGATTCATATGATTTTTCTTAATCATGAAAATCATTTTAATCATATTGAAATCACAGTTCAGACAAATGAGCTGGAATGATGATTACATTAATCCTATCACGGAGACACGGCGGCACGGAGTTACATTATTGCACGCAGATGACGCAGATTCAAACGCAGATTTACGCAGATCAAAAAGAGATTGTGCTATAAACATGCGAATCCTTCGGATTCCTTCGGATTGTGAGGTGGGTGGGTATTCCTTCAGCCCTCAATCGATGCGCTCCATTGAGGGTTATTCGTGTTGAACACTGCGTATTCTGCCGACAATCGTCATTTCTACTTGGTTGATTTTTTTATAGGGTCTCGCACTGACGCCGGTCGTAAAGAAAGCGTGAGTTATTGAATTTGCCGGATGTTTTCTATTAACGAGAGCCTTTCCAACGAAAATGTTTTGTCGTTTGACTGTATATATTCGAGCAATACGCCGGCGCGTTGCAGCATGTTTTGTTGGCGTTGACCGGGATAGAGATAGCTCTCTTCGATCAGCGCCTTAGCGGCGATTTCCATCCGGAGCATCCCGCCGCGATCATCGCTTTCCAGCGAAAGGAGAAGCGCGTCCGGCAGGGCGTCCATCAGGAAATCCCGGTTTAGTTTCAATGAATCGTAAACTACCTGTATCTGTTCGGGAATCCGGCGGGTAGCGCCTGTTTCGCGTTGACTGACAAGCTGGGCGATGACTTTCCCCAGTTCTTCGATCTGTACCATGATAAAGTCGCGTTTCAACATACCCTTAGAATCTTTGAATTATTGAATGATTGAATCTTATTCCGCCAATGCTTTATCGATGGTTCTGAGGAGTTGTTCAAAGTCGGTCTTTTTGAATCCGACGGTGATGTATATGACTCGCCCGGTTTTGTCTACCAGATACGTGCGCGGAATGAATTTGAGGGCGAAGGTATCAAATATTTTCCGGTTTTTGTCGGGATACAGGGGAAACGAAAACTTCTTCTTTTGGTTATACGTGGCCAATTCGTCGTCCGAATGTTCCCGCCCGATGGATAGCAGCACAAAGTCGTCCCGGTCTTTGTATTGCGGCCAGAGCGTTTTCTCGATTTCCGCCAGTTCGATTTGGCAGGCGGGGCACCAGGTGGCAAAGAAGTTTATTAATATCACCTTGCCGGCCTGTTCGGACGAAGCCGATGATGAGCCGTCGTCCGAAACAATCGTGAACGCCGGCATGTGATCGCCGAATTGCACGACCTCGGTTACTTCCTGTGCCTTCGGCGAAACCGTTCCGGCCAGTAAAAAGGCGAATGTCCAAAGATAGGTTTTCATTTATTTTTCATTTATTTGTTGTGCCGCATCATAACCGGCTTTTAATGCTTTCAGGTTCTGCTCGACGATGTCGTCGCCCTTACGTCCGAAAATCGAACGGATTCCGTCGGCTATTTTCTCGTATGCAATCCCGACAAAGGGGGTGGATGCGCCGAGCATAACGATGTTGGCCGTACGCAACGATCCGGCTGCCTTTGCAATGGATTCTACATCGAGCAGAAGTTTATGGGGTAATTTGTCCAGTTCCGCCCGGATTTTCTCCGTATCCGGATAGTTGGGAATGTTGACAAAGGGTTGCACATGCGTCACCAACCAGCCGTCTTTCTTCAGGTAGGGCAGGTAGCGCAGGCTTTCCATCGGTTCCAGAGAGATAATCAAGTCGGCCTGTCCCAGGGGGATCAAGTCCGAAGCGACCGGTTTGTCCGACAGTCGCAAGTTCGATTGTACATCGCCGCCGCGCTGGCTCATGCCGTGCACTTCGGACTGTTTCATGTATAAGCCTTCTTTCAGGGCGGCTTCGCCGATGACGGCGGCGATGGAAAGAATGCCCTGTCCGCCGACGCCGGATACTATAATGTCTGTTTTCATCTTATTTTGCTTTTTTCTTTTTTCTGGTCAAGGTTTGAATACATTCACGCCGTGGAATAACAACGGATACGCCCGGATAGTCGATCTCGTCGCGAAGGAGGCGTTTCATTTCTTCCTGATTTTTTTTCAGGGGGATGACTGTGCGGATATGCTCCGGGGCGACGCCGATACCTTCGCAAATGGCTTCGATGCGTCCCGTGCCGGCCGAATCCTGTCCGCCGGTCATGGCCGTCGTTTCGTTGTCGGAGATGACGATCGTCACCGGACTGTTTTCGTTCACGCAATCCAGCAGGCCGGTCATTCCGGAATGTGTAAACGTGGAATCTCCGATGACGGCTATTGCGGGGTGGACGCCGGCATCCGAAGCGCCTTTGGCCATCGTGATGGATGCGCCCATGTCGATGCAGCTGTCAATCGCACGAAAGGGCGGCAGTGCGCCCAGCGTATAACAGCCGATGTCGCTGAATACTTTCGGGTCGTTATATTCCTGTAGTACTTCGTTCAAAGCCTCGTATAAATCCCGGTGGCCGCATCCCTGGCACAACGCCGGCGGACGTTGTTCGACGACTTCAGGGACGGCATAAAAGGAATGTATCTCTTTGCCCAGCGCTTTACCGACCAGATCGGGCGTGAGTTCTCCATCGCGCCGGAGCGTTCCGTCCAGACGTCCCCTGACCTTTATGCCTTTTCCCAAAAGGCCTTTCAGCTGTTCTTCCACAAGGGGGGCGCCTTCTTCAAAGACGAGGATTTCGTCGCAGCTTTCCGCCAGTTCCCGCAGTTGGCGAAGGGGTAGGGGATAGTGACAGATTTTCAGTACCGGATGCTCAAAACCGTCGGGATAATTCTCCGAAAGGTAATTGAAGGCAATGCCGGTTGTGATGATGCCTGTTTTTTTGTTGGGCGCGTCAAAGTACCGGTTATATGCGGACGCTTCGGAACATGCAATCATGTCGTCCTGTGCGGCCAGCAGTTTTTTGTACCGCTGACGCGCCAGCGCCGGCAAGAGGATGTATCGCTGTCGGCCGTCGGCCGGGCAGTTCATGGGATGCTGCGGCAGGGGCGGACGTGTGGCGACGCCGGCACGCGAATGTGCCATGCGCGTCGTGATGCGTAATAAAACCGGATAGCCGAGCTTTTCGGAGAAGTCAAAGCCTTCGTATACCATATCGTATGCTTCCTGCTGGCTGGAGGGTTCGAAGACGGGCAGCATGGCGAATTTCCCGTACATGCGGTTGTCCTGTTCGTTTTGCGAGGAGTGCATGGAGGGGTCGTCGGCGGTGACGATGATCATTCCGCCGTGAATACCGCTCATGGCCGCGTTCATGAAGCAGTCGGCCGCTACGTTCAGCCCGACGTGTTTCATGCAGCAAAGCGAACGTTTACCGGCATAACTCATTCCCAGCGCAGTTTCCATCGCCGTTTTTTCGTTGGTGCACCAACGGCTGTGAATCCCTTTTTCCTGCGCGGCGGCCGAATGTTGAATATATTCGGTTATTTCCGTAGAAGGCGTTCCCGGATAGGAATACACCCCGGATAATCCTGCATCAATAGCAGCTTGGGCAATCGCTTCGTCGCCCAAAAACAATCGTTTTTCCATTCAATCTTATGTATGATACTATTAAAATCGGGAACAAAGATAACAAAAAAGTCACATCTGTTGCAACTTGAATCGCGTTTGTATCCTGAATTTCCCACGGGGAATGGCGGATTTCCCATGGAGAATCGTGGATTTTCCATGGAGAATCGTGGATATTCCATGGAGAATCATGGATATTCCATGGAGAATCGTGGATATTCCATGGAGAATCGTGGATATTCCATGGAGAATCGTGGATATTCCATGGGGAATCATGGATATTCCATGGAGAATCATGGATATTCCATGGAGAATCGTGGATTTTCCATGGAGAATCATGGATATTCCATGGGGAATCGTGGATATTCCATGGAGAATCATGGATTCTCCATGGTGAATTTGCCGTTTTCGGACCCTGCACGCCGTCTGCGCACATTTCTGTTTGCTATTTGTTTGAAAAGTGATATATTTGCAGCCCAAGATTAGTATATTATGTATCCATTTATATTTAAACCGATTCTAAAAGAGATCCTGTGGGGCGGCACGGATATTCGTCCGTTCAAGGGATTAACACCGTCCGAAGAAAAAATCGGCGAGAGTTGGGAACTTTCGCACGTGGACGGAAACTGTTCCGTCGTAGCGAACGGAACGCTGGCGGGAACCACCCTGGATGAATTAATCGAAACCGGCGGCGAACAATTACTCGGCGAACCGGTGATCCGGCGATTCGGCAAGACATTTCCGCTTTTAATCAAGTTTATCGACGCACGCGACAACCTCTCCATTCAGGTGCATCCGGACGACAAACTGGCCTGGGAGCGTCATCGCTCTTTCGGCAAGACGGAGATGTGGTATGTCGTCAAAGCGGCGCCCGGCGCTGCCCTGTACAGCGGCTTCGGCCGGCCGGTAGATGCCGGTGAATACCTGCGCTGCGTCGAAGACAACCGTCTTATGGAGGCGCTCGGGCGTTACGAAGTGAGCGCGGGCGACGTCTTTTTCCTGCCCGCCGGCCGCGTACATGCCATCGGCGCCGGCTGTTTCATTGCGGAAATTCAGCAGACCAGCAACATTACGTACCGCATCTACGACTACAACCGAACGGATGCAGAGGGAAATCCGCGCGAGCTGCATACCCAACAAGCCGTGGAGGCCATTGATTACACCTTCTCTCCCAACTGCCGTACGGACTATGCGCCACGCAGGGACGAGGTCGTGCCGCTGGTGCAATGCCCTTATTTCACAACGAATCTACTGGATATGACGCAACCGCAGACGCGGGATTTTTCAGCCCTGGATTCTTTTGTGATATACATCTGTATGGACGGGCAGGCCACCTTGTGCGATGATCAAAATCACACGCTGACCGTGCATCGGGGGCAGACCGTTTTAATTCCCGCCCGTACGCAAACCCTTACCCTCACGCCTGCACCACAGGCCAAAATGCTGGAAACCTTTGTCGATGCGGAATAGAGGGATCATACTCCTGTTTTTTGCGTCCCTGTGCTTGCCGGGGTTACATGCCGGTGACGGAATCAGGCAGGATGCCGGCTTATGGACGAATGTCAGCATCGCCCCCAAGCTGTTGGCCGGGAGGTGGAAGACGTTGTATTCGCTGGAGTACAGAAGTAAGGAACATTTCAGAGAAACATCCCTGTGGTGCGGGATGTGGAATGTGGATTACGTTTTCAATCCCTGCATACAGGTCGGAATCGGATATGAGTTTTTCCTGAACCGGGAGCCGGGAGGCGGATACGGTCCGGAACACCGGTATTATCCGGAGGCTATTTTTTCGTATGGGGCAGGAGCTTTTTCGGTCAACCTCCGTTCGCGGGTGATGAACACGTTTACACAATGGAACGACCCGCATTGGGTAGGCCGTAACCGACTGAAAGCGGCTTGTTCGATTCACGGAACGCCGTTGAAACCGTTTGCCGGCGTAGAGCCTTTTCATGAGATAGACCCGGTGGCGCAGCGGTTCCAGAAAATCCGTTACACAGCCGGATGTTCCTACGTTGCCGGACGGCAAAAGTGGGATATTTATTACCTGCGCGAAGATTACCTGAGCCAACGTTTTGTGCGGAATATTCTTGCGATAGACTATAATTATGCCTTTTGAAATCATGAATTAGAAAGGGCTACACCGGTTCGGCGAAGCGTCTCGCTACGTCGAAGCTAAAAGCAGGCCTCCGGCCGGCATGGCAAGGCAAGAGCCTTGCTTTTAGCACGACGGAATGATGAATACATTAATCATATCCCGTCCCTTCGGACAACAATAAGGGAAATAAGGGAGAGACATACCGATCCCGTGCTACTACGGGGGCTTGAGAAGATAAGGTTTTTGAAAACACGGAGATGTCTGAAAAATTCAATGGTTCAAGAAAAGGGAGAAGAGGATTTCATTATCCCCTTCTCCCTTCATTTTCTATTCATAATTCTCAATTATAGACAGGTCCTCGTGGTCGTGATCCGATGAAGGCGTACCAGGCAATGACGCAGTAGGAGAGGGCGATTACGCACATGCCGGCTGCGATCTGATGGTCATGGATGCCTTCGATAAGGCCCCATCCGGTATCTGCCAGACGGCTGATGACGAGCGAGCCGATCGCGCCTCCGATTAAACTCATCACCAGGACGGACGCGCCCAATTTCGCATTCGGGCCAAGGCCTTTTACGCCGGAAGCGAAATTCGTCGGATACATCAGCGACATGAAGAAGGCCGTCAATATCAATGCAAAGATACTGACCGGCACGCTGAAGGAGGTAAACGGAACCGGCAGAACAATGTGATACAATCCCAGGCCGAAACGGGCTTCTCCCCATTGCGAACCGAGTATGGCGACGGCTATCAGACACAGGTTGATGAGCGCATACGTACCCATCAGCCGGGTGGGTTTGAAATACTTCATCAGCCAAGTAGC
>JAITPV010000250.1 GCA_031289275.1 Tannerella sp. | reverse complement strand
GGCGTATGTTGTTGGAATTTACGTCCACGAAAACAGTAAACAGATAAAAATTAAAAAACACGGACACAGAGCTAAAAGCCTGTTTAAATATGGATTACAAACTATTGCCGCTGCATTGCTGAATCCTTTTGCCTAACTCGATTTTAATGTCTTTGATTTTTTGTCATGTACTTAGCTCGAACATATACAGTGCCAACAGGAAGTTCATATCCTCCACTTGATAAAGTATCATTGTGTATTTCATAAAAATAACAAACGCTATTATTTGATTCCTTGTTCCATAGAACATAGGTGCGATACCTTTGGAGCAGACCGTATTCTCCTGACTTCGTCATAACATTTATGGGCAAATTCATAACTATTTGATTATTGAAAGGTAAATGATTTTGCGACACCTTTTTGGGGTGTCGCGCCCCCCCCAAAAGCCTACCTTTGCCGACATGTATGTACGCAAGAAGAAAAACAGGTCCGGCAGCACGAGTGTAGTAGTCGTGGATAAAAGTCGCGGCAGCATAAGATACCTCGCCACTATTGGGATAAGTTCCGATATTGACGAAATAAATTTGTTTTACCGTCAAGGTTTGGAGTGGATAAGCCAACACGGAGTGTTCAAGTCTCAGGAACAAAAGCAACAGGAAAAGCAACAAACAGAAAACCTGCTTTCAAATATTGAAAATGCCCTACCTAATGGGACACAGTTGATTTTAGAGAAGGTCTTCCGGTATTATTGTCCAAAAAATAATAAGGGGAAAATATATCTGATCCTATGCTACTAAGGGAACCTAAGAATATAAGGGCTTTGTTCTGAAATGCACGGAATAAAGCCCTTATATTCTCAGTGCTCTTAGTAGCGCCATAACGATCACACAATCGCCCCTTATTCCTTTATTATTGTTCGAGGGAATAAGGTGAAAATTATCTGATACGGCGCTACTAAGGGAGCCTGAAAATATAAGGGCTTATCGTTATACCTTATAATGACAGCAAAGAATGACCATTTGCAATGCACCCGGACAGCCTTTTTTCATTCTCAATTTTCAATTCTCAATTCCTCTGTAATTATAGCTCCCGTATCCAGATGTTTCTGAAGCTGACCGGATTCCCGTGATCCTGCAATTCCAGCGGCGCCTTGTGGTGCGGTTTATAGCCTTCCTTGCTGTACGTCGTTCCTTCGATGACGAAATTATTCTGAATCAGAACGCCATTATGAAACACGGTGATCCTGGCCGGGATTTCCACCTTGCCGTCGGCATTGAAGCGCGGCGCCATGTAGACCACGTCGTATGTTTGCCATTCCCCAGCCTTGCGACAGGCGTTTACCAACGGAGGCGACTGGGTATAGATACTGCCGGCGCGTCCGTCCACATACGTTTTGTTCAGGTTGTCATAGCTGTCCAGAATCTGAATCTCGTATTGTTTCTGGAAGAAGATGCCGCTGTTCCCGCGGTTTTGCCCCTCCCCGACGACCTTTTCCGGGATTCGCCATTCGATGTGCAACTGACAGTCGCCGAACGATTGCCGGGTCTGTATGCTCCCCGTCTTGTCCACCACGGTCATCGCATGCTCTTCCAGTTTCCATTTTACCTCTCCGCCGTTCGTACTTTCCCATTGCGCAAAGTCTTTTCCGTCAAACAGGACAAGGGCGTCCGAAGGCGCTGCGCCACAGGCGCCGGGAGTCACTACTCGCGGCTCGGACAAGTTTTTTTCTCCGGACTGTCCGGAAACAAAGGCCGATAAACAGGCCATTCCATACACAATTACTACTCTTTTAAATACTACTCTGTTCATGTTTATTCTATTTATAAATCAGGATGAATTGTTCAATCTATATTGCGTAATGATGCGGCGACGACATTGGCTACCCTGTCGCGCAGACGAGTGACGGAGTTTTTGTCTTCGGGATGCACGCGATTGGTCAGCAGAATGACGGCCGTCGAGGTCTCCGGGTCGATCGTGACGGAGGTACCCGTATAACCGGTGTGGCCGTATGCCGACACGTCGAACAGGTCGCCGTCTTTGGCATAGTCCGACGAGACGTCCCACCCCAATGCCCGTCCAAAGGCTTCGTATCCTTTCGGCACGCTACGCATGGCACGTACGGTCAGGGGGCTGAGTATGCGTACGCCGTTGATTTCGCCGTTGTTCAGCAGCATGGCGGTCAGGACGGCCAGGTCTTCGGCATTGGAAAACACGCCGGCGTTGCCGGAAATACCGTCGTTCATGATGTTGGCCAGCGGATCATGTACCCGGCCTCGCAATACGGAACCGTCCGCCTGCCTTTCCGTCGGAGCCGTCCATTCGAGTGTTTCGCCGGTGGGATTGTAGTCCGTATGATTCATCTTCAAGGGCGCAAAGATGTTTTGCCGTGCGAAGTCTTGCAGGTTCATCCCCGAAAGGTTTTGGATGACATGCTGGAGGGTGATGAAGTTCAGGCAACTGTAATCAAAGACGGCGCCCGGTTCGTTGTTGCGTTTCACGTTAGCGATATAGTTCAGCAGGCCTTGCGGATTGGGCGTGGCGTACGTTTTTTTCAGTTCATCTACCGGCGCATAGGGCGGCAAACCCGAAGTATGCGTCAGCAGGTCAATGATGCGGACAGGCTTCTTCTCTCCGGTGATGCTGTCCGTCCAGGACCGGAAGCCGGGGATATACCTCTCGACGTTGTCGATCAGCCGCAACTGTCCGCGTTCGAGCAGGATCATGACGGAAATGGCCGTCGAGACCGATTTGCTGACCGAAGCCAGATCGAAGACGGTATTTGTCGTCATCGGCACGGTGTCGGGATAGACCTGTTTGTTGCCGTAGGCTTTCAGGCAGGCTATTTGATTGTGTCGCACCACAGCGAGCACGGCGCCGGGGATTTCGCCGGCGCGGATGGACTGTTGCAGTACGTCGTCGACATACGCCAACTGCCGGCTGTCAAGCCCGGCTTCTTCGGGGCTGGAGGCTTTGGGCAGAGGTTGCGCCGAAATCATGCCGGCGACTAACACGGATAAAAGGGTGTACAGGGTTTTCAAAGCAATTATGAATTAATCGTTAGGTGTGATTCTGTGAATAACAGTAGGGGCGAAAAAATTTTCGCCCCTACAAGATTCAATTATCGCTGTTATTCGGCTTCATCCCACCAAACGGGATAGGAATAAATATCGTCTTTCGTTGCCGCCGGATGCGAGAGCTCCAGGTTGTCGTTATTATAGTTGTACTCGTGAATACTATGACGGAAGCGGCGAAGCATCCGACCGTCCGGAACAGAGGCTTTGCTGCTGGAGCCGCTCGAATATTCATAGGGCACTTCCCAACCGCGATACACCTGCGGATCGTAGTCGAAGCGACGCAGGTCGTTCCAGTTTTGGTGCGAGAAACCCATCACGATGTATTTCTGCATCATGATCTTACCCATTGTCAGATCGTCTGCCGTTCCGATAGCGGTATTCAGATAAGCGTCAATGTCGGTTTGGCTCATGGGCGTCTTCGACAGGTTGTCGTTGTCGCCATAGTCGGCCAGTACCCCATTCATCAGGCTGAAATGCGAAGCAATACCGTCTTTGTAAGCATTGAAAGCGCCTGACTTGTCACCTTTCCGGAGGAGCACTTCGGCTTTGATAAAGCATAATTCGGGATAGGCCATAAAATGAGCGGGCGCATCCGGACGCGCATAGTACGTACCGGAGTTAAGAACGGTGCCGTCGTCCGCCACATCTTTAAAGCTCGAATTGACCACGCCTTTGGTATGCAACGAGACGTAATTGCGACCGGCGGGCGAGCCTGTCCATTCGCCGGTGGCGGCGTCGTAAGCCGCCGGAACAAACTCACCGGGGACGATGCGGACATCCGTACGCATGTCGACGCCGTCCGAGAGTGTCCATTGTTTGTTCTCGCCGGTCTGTATCAGCGGAATCAAACGATACGCACGCGGGTCTGTGATGCCCTTGCCGTCAAAGTCGGTCAGCAGGTCGGCATACCATTTGGTGATATAGTAAACACGGCTCCAGTTGACGAGCCAAATATACGCGAAGGAGGTCTTCGTAGGATCGCCCCAGAGAGGATCGACAATGTTTGCGTCCTTGTCTTCATGCCGGATGATGATGCTTTCGGCATTGCTTTTGGGCGCTTTGTCGAGCGCGGCCAGAATGTCGTCGGGCTTGTAGAGCGCGGACTTCTTCGAGAGGTTATTCAACCAACGCGCCTTGAATCCGTAGCACATCCTGATCCACTTGTTGACGTCGCCGCCGTTCCAACTGTCGCCTTTGGCCAGCGGGGTAGCGCCGGGTTCCTGCGTTTTCTGGAACAACTCAATAGCTTCGTCCAATTCTTTCAGACATCCGTTAAAGATGGTCTCCCCGTCATCATACGCGGGATTGGATACTGCCCCCAACGCTTCGGTATAAGGCATTTCGCCAAAGAAATCGGTCATGACCATGAAACCGGTAGCGCGGAAGAACTTCACGGCCGCCAGATAATGGTAAGCGCCTTCCTCTTCGGCTTTGTCTACCAAGTCTTTGAAGTTGCCTCCGGCAGCCACAAAGAATATTTGATAGGGATAGGTGCCGACTGTTCGGGGATTGGCGCCGGTGAACTCCCACTGCGCGGGTCCTCCGTAACGGTCGTTGCCGCGCTGCGTCGGCGTGATATGCTGTTCCACGAGCGCGGTGAAGTGCGCCGTTGTACCGTGCGTATGCAAGACCGCGTGCTCTATAGCTGTCAAGCGTGCATCTACGGTGGGCGCAAAGTTGGTAGGACTATCCGGATCCACATTGATGTCCAGATAATCACTGCAAGATACGAGTGCAAAAGCCATACACAGGCTGATGCCATATTGTTTTATATTCTTCATAACTTTACTATTCTATTTGTTATTGTTAAAATTTGAGATTCACACCGAACGATACGCCTGCCGTAGCCGGTACGCCGCAATAATCAATACCCACCGAACTGGAACCTGTTACGCCCGAACCGGCGGCCGAGGTTTCGGGATCCATGCCTTTATAGTTCGTGAAAAGCAAGAGGTTGTTACCGGAGAACGTAAACATACATCCTTTGATAAAGCCGACTTGCTTCAAGGTGTTGGCCGGCAGGGAGTAAGAGAGCGAAAGCGTGCGCAGACGCAACCAGTTGGTCTCGGTCATGAAGTTGGCCGATTCCTTGGGATAATACGTTCTGTAATACTCCTGGATGACATTCTTTCCGCTGGTTAAGGTTCCGCCTCCCATATCGTACGATCCGTTGGCGTTAAAAGTATAAGAACGATCTTCGTACACGGGATTTTCGGAAGTACCGACGTTCTCAACGCCGTTGATCACTAATGTTTCGCGGTCTTCGGATATTTTCGACAGACCGTTGATGGTCATATAATAATCAGTACCGTTGTAGACGTGTCCGCCTACGCGGAAGTCCAGCAGGAACGACAGGTTCCAGTCTTTGTATTGCAGGCTGTTGTTGAATCCGCCGGTGAATTTGGGTTCGCGGTTACCGATTTCGATGGTCGTTGACCCGTCGGAGGTCGGCATCCCGTGTGCATCCAGCACCACTTTGCCGTTTTCGGCGCGCGTCCATTCCGAACCGGAGATAGCCATAAAGTTACCATCTTCAAACGAAGCGGCTTTGGCATTACCTACCTGCACTTCGGTGACATAAAGAATATTCGTTCCCGGAGGCAAATTCTTCACCGTTCCGCGATTGCCGGCAATATTCAGCATGGCATCCCAAACAAAGTCTTTCGTTTGGACGGGCTGACCGGTGATGGAAAGTTCCATTCCTTTATTATACAAATCTCCAAAGTTAGTGGAACTGATGATATAACCGGTTGTCTGACTTAAACGAGGTTCAATAATCTGGTCGAACGAATTATTGGTATAGAAGGTGTACTCCAGTCCCAAGCGTCCTTTGAGGAAACGCAGGTCGAAGCCTAATTCGGTCGCTTCGGTCATTTCGGGTCTCAGGTAAGGATTCCCGCGGGGATAACTGAGGTTGCTGACACCCACGATGTCGCCCAAGTATTCCACGTAGGGTGTCAGGCGGGTATTGGTGACATACGGGTCGGCATCTTTACCGACACGCGCCCAGGAAGCGCGAATCTTACCGAACGAAAAAAGTTCGCCCCCCCCCTCGGAAAGCAGTTCGCTGAAGATGAAACTTCCACCGACGGACGAATACCAGTACGAGCGGTCTTTCACCGGCAGGGTGGAGGTGTTATCGTTACGTTCGGTAAGGGTGAGGTAGGCCATCGACTTGTAGCCCACGCGCGCTTCGCCGTATGCACTGACCATCCGTTTCCGGCTGTGCGATTGCGAGAAAGTCCGATCGGCTTCTACCACGGTGTTGTAGCTAAAAATGTCATCGGAGACAAAGTTATAACCCATCCGCCGGTTGGTTTCGCGGTTGGTATCTTCCGTCGAAGTGCCCAGCAAAAGCCCCAGGTCGAAATCGCCAAAGGTTTTGCTGAAGTTGGTCATCAGGTTGGACGAGATGTATTTGTAACGTTGATCATTCTCGCTCATCATACCGTTTTGCCAAAGCAACTTGACGGAGCCGCCGGGGTAGACCAGGTTGTCGTTGCCCGTCGTGTAGCTGTCGATACCGGCGCGGTAGGCGATGCTCCACCAGTCGGCGATCTTAAAGTCGAGGTTCAGGTTGCCGGTGAAACGCTCGGTGTTGTCCGTCATTTTGTTCTTATTGATCAGCCAATACGGATTTTCGACATCGGCCACCAGTTCCTGCAACCCTTCGAACATGCGGTACTTCGATCCGTCCTCGTTCAGGTAATGCTGCATGTTGTCGCTTCTGGGCCAGAGGTAGGTCGATTCCATCGCTCCCGTACCGCTCGATCCCCACAGTCCGGCGCTGGTCAGCGTCTTGTCGGTGTTGGCCAGCGAATAGGCCGCATTGGCGTTAATGGTCAGGCGTCCGTATTTTTGCTCGCCGTTGAAACGGAAAGTTGTTTTTTCGTAGCCCGTGGAGGGGATGACGCCGCCCTGGTCGAAACGGGAGGCGGAGACGTAGAACGAGCCGTTCTTGTTACCTCCGGATACGCTGATGTTGTTATCCCATGTGCCGGCGTTTTGGAAGAGCGAACCGATATTGTCATAGACCGCTTCGCCGGCGCCGAAAGGTTCACCCCACGAGGTCATCGTCCAATCGGTCAGGTTGCCGAGGCCGTCATAGGTTCCGCGTTTATACTTGTTCTGCTGCTCAGGCAGGCGATTGACCCAACTGGAGGAGAATTTGGAACTTACATCGACCGAGACCACACCTTCCTGTCCCCTCTTGGTGGTGATGATGACTACGCCGGCGGCAGCCCGCGAGCCATACAGGGCGGCAGCGGCAGGGCCTTTGAGTACGGACATTGATTCAATGTCTTCGGGGTTGATGTCCATGATACGGTTGCTGTTCGTCGTGGCTACACCGCCCAAGCCGTCGAACGCGGAATCGCCGTTGACGGAGGTGGTGTTGTCGTAAATCACGCCGTCAACGACGAACACGGGCTGGTTGTCACGACTTAGCGACGTACCGCCGCGCAGGATGATTTGCGCACCCGATCCGGCCGAACCGGAACTTTGCGTTACATTGACGCCGGCGATCTTTCCTGCCAGGGAGTTGATCGGGTTAGCGGTCTTGTTTTTCAGCAGTTCACCACTGTTGATTTCCTGTACGGCATAGCCCAGCGCTTTGCGTTCCTTCCGGATCCCCATGGCCGTGACGACCACTTCGTCCATCAGTAACGCATCTTCTTCCATCGTGAGGGCGATCACGTTTTTTTGGGCGCTCACGGTAACCGTTTTATAACCGATATAGGTAAAACTGAGTACCTGATTGTCATTTGATACCTTGAGGGAAAATTTACCATCGACATCGGTAATGGTTCCGACGGTCGTTCCCTGCAAACTGACACTGACGCCCACCAACGGCTCTCCGTTCTTGTCTACAACAGTACCTGTTATAGTCTTTCCAGCCTGCTGCAAATCGGCCGGTTCCTTTGAAGTCCCGTCATTTGCCGATGCAGCCACATTTCCGGCCATCGCTATTGCCATAACAGCAAAAAGCATACAGGCCAACTTCTTAGCAAAACTTTTCTTTGATTGTTTTAATGCGATCATACGAACATACGTTTAATTTATGAATACTATTTATGTAAACCAACAAATAAAATCTATTTCAATTATTTCCTTTTGTCGCTTGTTATTTAAATTCCGTGGCAAAAGTACAACTTATTTTTCAAAATAACAACAAAACGTATCGAGAATCTGTTTTTTTGCTATCCTTTTAATAGCGCATCCTGAAAAAACAGATTTCTGTCACGTCTCAACGCTCAATTCCCATCCCCCGCTTCTCCCTGTTTGAGATAAATTTGTTTCAATATCTGCACATGGTCTGCATAGGGCGGATAAAACAGGGACGGTTCGGGGCTGAGTGTTTTGTTCAGGACGCTTTTCCGGTTCGAGAATGTCTCAATGCTCCATTGTCCGTTATATTTTCCCAAACCACTGTTTCCTACGCCGCCAAACGGCATGTTTATGTTCAGCATATGCAGGATGGTTGCATTGATACATCCCCCGCCGAAGGATACGTCGCGGATGATGCGCTGCTGAACGGCCTCGTCCGTCGAATAGAGATACAGGGCCAGCGGCTTTTCGCGACCGGCCAGCCGGCGGATCACGTCGGACAAATCGTCGTAGGCCAGCACGGGCAGCACCGGCCCGAAAATTTCTTCCTGCATGATCCGGCTGTCCCACCCGATGCCGTCCAGGATCGTAGGTTCGATATACCGTTCTTCCCTGTCCGTATGACCGCCGGTAACGATTGTTCCTTCCGCCAGCAGAGACTGAAGCCGGTCGAAATGAAATTCGTTGACAATCCGGCCCAGGTCGGGATTCGACTGTATATCTTCTCCATAAAACGAATGAATCTGTTTTTTGAGCAACTCCAGCAATCTGTCTTTGACGTCGCGGTGAACCAGCACATAATCGGGCGCTACGCAGGTTTGTCCCACATTGATGAACTTGCCCCAGCAAAGGCTTTGTACGGAAAGTTCCAAATCGGCCGTTTGATCCACAATGCAGGGGCTTTTTCCTCCCAGCTCAAGCGCTACGGGCGTCAGATGGGCGGCAGCCGCCAGTGCGACGATCCTGCCTGTGTGCGTACTCCCCGTGTAATGGATAAAATCGAATCTTTCGGACAGCAGTTCCGTCGTTCCCTGCGCATCACATTCGATGACCGCACAGTAGGCTTCGTCAAAACAATCGCGAATCATTCCGGCTATCACGCGGGAGGTATGCGGGGCGATTTCGGAGGGCTTCAGGATGCAGCAGTTTCCCGCAGCCAGGGCGCCGATAAGCGGTTTGAGGCACAGGACAAACGGATAATTCCAGGTGCTTATCAATAATACACATCCGTAAGGTTCCGGATAAATCCGGCTTTTAGCCTCGCCAAAGGCCGGCGGCGTATCCACGTCAAGCGGTTTCGTCCAGGCTTCCACGTGTTCGATCGCAGCGTTTACTTCATCCAAAACGCCTGTTACTTCCATGCCGAAGGCCTCAAATTCACTTTTTCTCAAATCCTTGCAGAGCGATTCTTCTATTTGTGGGTATATTTGAAGAACGGCTTGTTTCAAGCGTTTTAACTGTTCGATCCGGAATCCGGTTTCTTTTGTTTTACCGGTAGTAAAAAAGGCTCTTTGCTTTTTGACTAAATCCCCATATAATGGCATATTCGATATTGTTTTAGTGTTAAAATTTAAAATACGGCGGTAAAGATATTGTTTTTCCGTCAAGAAAAAAAACAATTTCCCTTTTTTCTCTCATGAATTTTTTTTCTACCTTTGAGATGAATTTTAATACTAAACAAGGTTCTTATGAGAAAGAAAATGTTTTTATTCAGCTTGATAGCTATCATGACAGGGCTGGTTGCCTGCCGCACGCAAAAGGCGGCGGAAGTAAATGTCATATCTTCGGCAACAGCGCTCCATGCCGGCGAATGGGCTGAACAAGAGGCGCGTACTCAATTAGCCGGGAAGTACTGGAAACTCGTTGACCTGTCCGGTGAACTTGTTGCGACGGAACCCGGTCGCGCTACGGAAGCTCATCTTATTTTCCATGCCGACGAAAACCGCGCTTATGGAAACGGCGGTTGCAACACGTTTCGTGGAACGTATTCCGTGATGCCGGGTGACAGTATCCATTTTTCGCCCATGATTTCGACCATGAAGATGTGCCTGGAAGGCATGGAAACGGAAAACAAACTGATGCAGGCGTTCCGGCAGGCAGATCATTACAGGCTGGACGGCGATACCTTGACCTTGAATGAAGGCGGCGTTTCGTTGGCGCGCTTTAAAAATGAATTGAAAACGGAGGAATGAGATTACTTCAGGCAAACGGTACGCATGGTGGTGTGAGAGATCGAAACGGAAATTAATCCTGTTTCTCCGGCTCGATATATATTGTTAACCGAATTTTTATAGGTTTGGGGACGTTCTGCCAGCGTTCGGAGGTGCTTTTGTTCAAGATTTGCATGTTATAATATGTCAGTTTTCCGTATTTTGGGCTGTGTGGAAAATCCCTACCACATTCACCGTATTTACCTCAACGAAGAATAGTATTTTGTAATGCCATTTTACGATAAAACTCATTTTTCGTAGTCTCGCCGGGAATCGAATTATAAAAAAATACGATTCGGTATACTTTGGTCGTAGACATTAATTGTTTATTTGCACAGGTTTAAGGCAAAAGACGTTCATCGGAATTTTATAAACAAAACCTTTTTTAGTCCCCAATTTTCAGTAGTGGGGACTAAATTTTTTCATCAAACTTTTTCATGGATGCATTTTTCAAATCATCAACGATTTTTATATACGGACGCATGGAATCGTAATCGCTATGTCCCGTCCAAGACATCACTACCTCCGCAGGAATGCCGAGAAATAATGCATTTACGATGAATGTCCGGCGCCCGCAATGGGTCGTTAGTAGCTCGTATTTGGGACGGACGTCTTCGTGTCGTTCGTTACCAATGAAGTACACTTCCCGCGTCGGCTCGTCGAATCCGACAACCGAGCCTATTATTTTGACGTAATCATTCATTTTTGCATTTGAAATCACCGGTAACGCCCTGTCGTCCGGAAACACTTCGTTTTTGTACTTGTCCAATATCGATCGACTGTATTTGTTCAGGTCTATTTTAAGCCCGTCAACAGTCTTTTTTGTAACTACTTTTATGTGATCATCTCTGACATCGGAACGTTTTAGTTTGAAAGCATCCGAGTATCTCAATGATGTGAAGCACAGAAAACAAAATACATCTCGCACCCTGTCCAAATAGTCCTTCTCGAAACGAAAAGCATACAGGCGTATCAATTCATCCCACGACAAATAAATAACTTCTTTGCTCTTTCCGTCCGAACCCTTTAACTTCATCTTGAATGTTTCGTGTAGATTACCAACGTAATGCCCGTTATTCTTCGACCAACGGAGAAATTCCTTTATATGCTCCAGATTTTTAGCAACCGTTGTGTTTCTCATCCCCATTTGCGAGTTTTTATAAAACAGTTGCATCGACCTTTCCGATTGCATGTATTTCACGAAGTCGAATAGCTTTTCTTCCGTCAGGCTGTCAAAGGTCAATGTGCCGTCAAAGTTCAGCAGGTGCGCTTTCGTAGAATTATAGCGCGTATAGGTTCCCAGTTCCCATGAATTTGTTGCGCCTACCTTTCTTACGTAATCATCAAAGATATTGAAAATGGATTTCTCGACGTTGGTTTGAGATCGGCCGCTCTGCCGATTAAACTCGGTGCGAAATTCGTCTCGCGAAGGTGTTTTGCACATCTTCTCAAAATGCTCAAAGGCATTATCTATCCATTGCTCAAATACCTGTATCTCCCGGTTGATGATGTTGGCGGCTACCTTCTTTTTGCCGTGAGTTGTGTTGTTTTTGCAACGCTGGGTGTCCAGGCTCCATTTATCGACATTGATCCGGTATCCGACATTGAAGGAGACAATGATTTTGCTATTGTTCCACTTAATGCGGTAACGCAGTTTAGCATCCGGTTTACCGGGTTCTTTATCGAGTAGAAACTGACAATGTCGTTTGATGTTCATTGCTTTGCTTTTTTTTGTTTGAGTATCCGAATCCGACCGGCGGTTTCTTTGCGAACATTTCTCCACGTCCGAGTATCAACCACTCGGCTGAAATTCCGTATGTGTTGCACAAGTTGTACATGGCCTCCGTTTCGATGGTTTTGTATCTGGACGGTTTTGATCCCGGCCGCGGATCAACTCCGTAGGTAAGGCGTGTCTCCCGGTATCTGGGGGCGCTCAATCCGAATTTGTTGCAAAAGTAATTCAGCGAGGCAAGCTGTTTCATCTTAACCAGCGCATAGATGGCGATGAAGAACCGGCGATTGACGGCGTCGGCAATGGGGGTTACCGTTTTGACGGTGTTCATTTGTATTGCGGAGCGGTATATCCGACCGGGTTATGTTTGGGCTTCGACGTCGAGACGGCGATCTTGCTTTGTATGACTGAAAGTTCCATTTTTTTATTACCTTTATTCCGTATAAAACAGGGTATATCACATTTATTTTCACCTACTTATAAAAACATCAATTCTTGTCAAATCATTCTGAAATTCAAATCGTCATAAATACAGAATTAATTCTGCATCCTTGTCCCATGTTTTTAGAACAGCGTTCAAACAGTATTCTAAAACACGGCACAAAGTAAAGGACAAAAGTAGTAATAAAAAATGACCTGATAATGTCATTTTTGAAGAAAAAAGAGGTCTTTGATATATTGGTTAAACAGGTTTAGTGAGGCTGGATTTGATTGAATCAAGAAGCTGTCTCGCATGAGCTGCTTTTCCGGCGCTGATCCGATAGTCGCAGTATCTCGCAGACATGCAATTACTGTAAAGCCAGCAGTATTGCCGGTAGTATGGGAGATGCCTGCCTGTCAGTTGCAGGGTTGCCGCGTGTTTGGTCATTTTCCTTTTGGGGATGGCGCGAAAATAGCTGTCGAAATCGGCATGATATGCGTCGTTGTATGTTCCGGGGAACAGTTCGTAGTGCGAGAAATGGAGGGCGGAGTAAAAGGCGGTGGTAATCACCCAATCATTAAACTGTCCGCAGGCGAGGAGATGATCGCAGGCCATTTCATTATGTAATGCGTGCTCCCGTCTTTTCATCCGACATTCAGTTTTAAGACGAATCCGTCGGAGAATACGTAATGCTCGTTTAGGGCGCCTTCGTCCGGGAGACCGCAAAAAAGGATTTCGAGGTTGTAGAAATCGCCCGATGTGCGTTCGGTTATGTCAAAGACATAGTCGAAGACGGGCAGAAAACGAGGATCGCACCATTCTTCGTCCGGAACGGTCACCATGATTGTAAAGTGATCCCAGTCCTCTATTTTGATATAGGCGGCGACAGGGTGGAATCCGGTGGAGGTGAGATGATCAACAAGCCGGTTGGTTTGCTCAACGGTTTTATTGACGTTGGCATCCAGCTGTTTGGCGATCAGTTTATGGGTTTGCTGTATGCCGTCGCTTTTTCCCTTGAGATAGGCGTCAATTACCTGATCCGACGAATATCGGGTTTCGCCCGGTGCGAGTTGCCATTTCGAGGGGGCGGAGAGTATTTCCTTTATTGCTTCCATTACTGTTTGTTTTGGGGTTCAAATATAATACATTTATTACATATCTCTTTACTACATGACAAAAAAAGTTGCTTTGTTATAAACAATTGAAAACCAACGAAAAAAGGTGATGATTTATTTGGAAAAGACCTTGGAATTTTGTATCTTTATAGCTGAATCTCAAACA
>JAITPV010000248.1 GCA_031289275.1 Tannerella sp. | reverse complement strand
CACGAATAAGCAGCCGCTTTCCGGCGTAACGGTTGTGATTAAGGGCGCTAACACGGGCGCTTCGACCGATGGCGACGGAAGATATGAGCTAAATAACCTCAAGACCGACGCAATCTATACGCTCGAATTTTCCTTTATCGGGATGAAAACGGTCAGAAAGGAAGTGAAGGCGGACAGGTCTAAAACACTTGATATCTGCATGGAAGAAGCGGCGGCGGAACTCGCTGAAGTAGTCGTAGAGGCAAAGACTCCCTTGCAGCGCGTCCGCGAAACGCCGTTCAATGTGATTGCTATCGACGCCAAGTCGTTGCACAATACTTCACTCAACCTGTCGAATGCGCTCGACCGCATTTCAGGCGTTAAAGTCCGCGAAACAGGCGGCGAGGGAAGCGGCTCGCAGATTTCACTTAACGGATTCAGCGGAAGACATGTAAAACTGTTTATCGACGGTATGCCGATGGAAGGCTTCGGCTCGTCGTTCAGGCTTAACAATATCCCCGTCAATCTTGCCGAGCGAATCGAGGTTTACAAGGGCGTTGTGCCTGTCGAACTCGGCGCCGATGCACTGGGTGGCGCTATAAATATCATAACCGGGCAATCGCGAAGGACTTACGCCGACGTTTCCTACTCCTACGGCTCGTTCAATACGCACAAATCCAATATCAGCCTCGGTCATTCGATGGACAACGGACTGTTTTTCCGCATGGAAGCCTATCAGAATTATTCCGACAACAGTTATCGGGTAAAAACCCGACTGCTCGACCTGAATACCAACAGTTATTCGACGGAAGACTATTGGTTTCGCCGGTTTCACGACAATTACCACAACGAGGCTGTGATTCTCAGGGCAGGCGTCGCGGGCAAGCGATGGGCAGACCGCTTGCAGCTGGAACTGACACTGAGTCGCGAAAAACAGGATATCCAGAATGCCAATCTTATGAAAATCGTCTATGGTGGACGCGAGCGAAGGGCAAACAGTGTCATTCCGGCGCTGCATTATATGAAACGTAATCTGACGGTCGAGAATCTGAACCTCCGTCTGACAGCGAATTACAGCGTAGCCCGCAACAGCAATACCGATACGCTGGCGCGTCAGTATAACTGGCGTGGCGAGTACCGCACAAAAACTTCCAAGGGCGAAGGGCAGTACTCAATGGGGGAATACGACAATCGAAACGGCTCTGTTGTTGCCGGTTTGAACTACACGCTCAACCGCCGGCATTATTTTACGCTCAACAATACTTTCGGCACTTACAGTCGAAAGGCTACCGACGCCGTTGCCAATGCGGAAACAGCCACCGCCGCCACTTTTATGCGCCGGACGAACGCCAAAAACGTTTCGGGACTTTCCTGGCGCTTTGCACCGTCGGAACGGTGGAACGCGGCGGCTTTTGCTAAACGGTATGACGTGACGGTGCGAGGGCCGGTAAATGTTTCAACCGCAAGCACTGCCGTTTATGAAGAGCAGAAAAGAACTTTCAGCACAAACGGTTACGGCATAGCGACGACCTACTGTCCGGTCGCGTCCCTGCAACTGAAAGCGTCGTATGAAAAAGCGTTCCGTTTGCCTTCCGAGAATGAACTGTTTGGCGACGAAGTACTGGAAACAGGCGATGTGTCGCTGAAACCCGAAAACAGCAACAATCTGAATTTCAATATAAGTTACGACCGCACTTTCCACGAAATCCATTCCGTTTATCTCGATGCGGGACTGATTTACCGCGACACCCGCGACTATATCCGCCGCCAGATTGAACAGCGCTACGGCGGCTCCTACTATACCAATCACGGACGTGTCCGCAATTACGGCATCGACCTCGAAGCGAGGTATTTTTACAAGAAAGCGTTTTCGGCAGGCGGCAACTTCACCTGTCAGGATATACGGAATATGGAGCGCTATGCGGTGGGCGGGCGCGAACTGATTTACTACCGCGACCGGATGCCGAACGTGCCCTATCTGTTCGGAAATGTGGATGTCAATTACAGTCTGCACGACTTTATCCGCAAGGGCAATGTCCTGTCGGCGGGATACAACATGCGTTATGTCCATGCGTTCTTCCGCGACTGGGAGAGCGAAGGGGGCGACATTGTTATCCCCGAACAGCTGTCGCACGACGTGAACATCATGTATTCGCTCTGCAACGGACGCTACAACATGGCAGCCGAAATCCGCAATCTGGCCGACGAAATCCTGTACGACAACTACAGTCTGCAAAAGCCGGGGCGAAGTGTCATGCTGAAAGTAAGATACCTATTCTATCGATAACAAATCAAATTTTTCATAACTAAAAACTCAAGTAAAATGTTTAAAAAGAATCTCAAACAAACAGTTGTAACGCGCTTGTTCCTGGCAGGATGCAGCGCTTGTGCGGCGCTTGCCTTCACGGCTTGCGACCCTGATAATGGCGATAAGCCCGAAAAGGAGAAGGCCGGCGCGTTTTTCCTTTCTGTAACAGGCGAATCCGCCGAGTACATCCTTCAGGTCAACAATCCCGAAGAAGGCTCGGTCTCCATCGCCGACAATGTGAAAACCCTCGAAATGTCGGGCTACACATGGATTTTCAACAATAAGCCCTCGGTCGCCATCGGATTGATTTACCGGCAGGGCGACCCCGGCGTCGGGCTTGGATACACGGTTACTGCCGACGGCGCCTTGCATGAATCGGGTCAGTTTCAGATAGCTTCGCGCTTCACCTCCTACGGATTTTTCGACCGGTACGCGCTCTCGAGCGTAGGCGGACAAACGCCTGTGGATGCGCAGGGCAACGCGCTGACCGACGCGGGCGGCAATGCACGGACGGACGGTGTCACCTTCAATTTCATAGACCTCGAAAACGGTTTCTCCTTGCAGGAAAAATCCCTCACCACGCTGAACATGACCGGCAACGGCGAACAGGCAACGTTTTCGGGCATTGTGGATATGGGCAACGGCGAATTTCTGACAGGTCTGGTGATGTCGAAGCCCCGCGACCCGAATGCCACAGGCGGCGCAAGTTCGGGGACGATAACCTACCCCGACAGCGTCTGGGTAGCGGCTTTCGACGCCGGCCTGAACCTGAAGCGCATCTATCGCGACAACCGCATCAGCTACTCGTCGGGGCGTTTCCGCTCCGCATACTATTCGCAGATCGGCAAGGCTGAGAACGGCGACGTCTATGTGTTTTCAGGCTCCTACGAGACCGCAACCACCCGTCCCGCCGGGGCTTTGCGCATCCTCAGGAACGCTACCGCCTTCGACGCTTCCTATTATTTCAATATCGAGGAAAAGTCCGGCGGATACCGCTTTCGCAGGATATGGTACATAGCGGAGAATTATTTCCTGCTCGAAATTTACAACGACCTGATTCCTTCGGCTACAGCCGCCGCCACGCGCTATGGCGTTGTGGACATGTCGGCAAAGACCTTCCGCTGGGTTACAGGCATCCCCGCCTTCGACAAGATCACGGCTACCGGTCAGCCGGCGGCTTACAGCGGCAAGATGTATTTTCCCGTCACCGAAGACGGCGCCAACCCCGCAATCTACGTCATAGACCCCGCCACCGCCCTGGCCGTGAAAGGCTTGAGCGTAACCGGAGCGACAACTGTCAATGCAATAGGACGTCTAACCGAATAATACAGATTTATCATGGTAAAATTATTATTGAACTTTCTTGCATTTCTGGTTGAGAACTGTCAGTTACTCACCTCTGTCGCTGTCATGGCAGGCATTTTCATCCTGCTGGCAAAGTCAATCAAAAAACATCCCGGAATCTATTATTTCATATTTGCGATTCCGGCGATCCTGTTTATCCTGAGAGCCATCACGGGCGACGCTCTGATCGGCTCTTCGCGGACCTCGGTCATAGGTCTGGTCATGCGTGAATACGTACATGCGGCGGGCTTTTCCTTCCCCCTGCTCGTGATTGTCATGTACATGGGAGCTTTGCCCGCTCACAATCCGTATGTGAAACGGCTGATGATGATCCGTAAGGAACTGTCCGTCATTTCGGGCTTTCCGATACTGATTCATTCATGGGTGCGCATCGGGAGCATATCCGGTTCGATAGCGTTCTTTGCCGGCACAAGCGCCGATATGGCACAGCACGGGCATACCGGTTTCGGCGCGGTACTCTCCAACTCGGCTTACCTGCTGGGAATACTTATGGTGATACTGTTCACCGTTCTCTGGGTAACTTCTTTCGACGCGATACACAGGCGACTGGGCGCGGTAAAGTGGAAAAAGATTCAGCGATGGTCGTATGTGCTCTACGCGATGCTGTTCCTCCATTCGATATTGATTCACGTTGGAGGGCTTCTTGGCGGCGGCGGTCACGGCAGGGGCGGCGGCAACATGGCTCTTGCACACACTGTGGCGATAACATCTGTCTGCCTTGTATTCATTTCCTATCTGATTCTTCGACTGCGAAAGAAGAAAAAAGGATGATGTATCTAAAATATTATTATCGCTTTGTATCCTTATTGAAAGTAGAAATAAGAGAAATATTTGATATGAATTATTATTGTTATATTTGTACAAAAATTTATCATTTACATTTCACAATTAACAATCATGTTTGCAAAAGAAATTTATATCCAAAGGAGGGAAACCCTGAAAAAATCAGTTCAATCGGGAATTATTTTATTATTGGGAAATGGCGAAGCAGCCATCAATTATGCAGGAAATGCCTACGCTTTTCGTCAGGACAGTTCGTTTATCTACTACGTGGGTCTGGATACGCCCGATTTAGCATACGTATTGGATATCGACAACGACAAAGAATATTTGCTGGGAGATGAATTGACTATCGACGATATTATCTGGATGGGCAATCTTCCGTCGCTGCACGAACGGGCGGCTGAAACCGGAATTGAAACCGTAGTTCCGTTAGCCCGATTATCTTCCTTGATTTCCAACGACCGGAAAGTGCATTACTTGAAACCGTATCGTTACCGCAATCAATTGATTTTAAGCAATCTTTTGGATAAAAAAACAGAAGAAGCCGTTGCCGGTTATTCGATTGAATTGACAAAGGCGATTATAAAAATGCGTTTGATTAAATCGCCGGAAGAATTAATCGAATTGGAAAATGCGGGTGAAACCGGTTATGCTATGCACATAACCGCCATGAAAATGTGTCAACCGGGCGTTTCGGAACGGGAAATTGCCGGAATGATCGAAGGATTAGCCATTTCTAAAGGAACGCGCGTTTCTTTTGCTACTATTTTATCAATGAACGGACAAACGCTTCACAACCATGACCACAGTGGAATTTTAAAAACCGGACGTTTGATGCTGTGCGATGCGGGAGCGGAAAATCTGAACTATTATGCGTCGGATTTCACCCGGACAACGGCTGTAGGCGGCGAATATTCGCAACGGCAAAAAGATATTCACAACATTGTTTTGAAAGCCCTGAACGATTCAATAGCGTTAGCCAAACCGGGTATTACGTATAAAAGCATCCACCGGAATGCCTACAAGATTATTTTTGAAGGTTTGCGCGACTTGGGATTGCTCAAAGGCGATACGGAAGCCGGGCTAAATGCCGGAGTTCCCGCCTTGTTCATGCCGCACGGACTGGGGCATGCCATGGGCTTGGATGTACACGACATGGAAGATCTGGGCGAAACATTAGTCGGTTATAATGATGAAATCCAACGGGATACGATGTTCGGCTACGGAAGTCTCCGTTTCGGCAAACGTTTGGAACAGGGACATGTGTTGACGGTTGAGCCGGGGATTTACTTCGTTCCTCAATTAATCGAGAAATGGGAAAAAGAAAAGATCAATATTGATTTTATTCATTTCAATGAAGTGAAAAAATACTTGGATTTTGGTGGAATCCGTTTGGAAGACGATATTGTGATTACGAACGACGGTTGCCGTTTGGTGTACAAAAAACGGTTGCCGGTAAC
>JAITPV010000243.1 GCA_031289275.1 Tannerella sp. | reverse complement strand
TTCGCTACCCCCAATCGCTACGCTTCATTGGGGGTTATTCATATTGAACACTGCGTGTTCTGCCGACCACCGTCATTTTTACTTGTTTGAATTTTTTTATAGGGTCTCGCAGTGACGGTCGTTGTGTTGAGAAAGGGCATCAATCCCAACATGCCGAAGAATATCGGCAGTCATTTCTTAATTCTTAATTTGGGAGGAAAAAGCGTGGTATGTGTCAATTAGTAGGGAAACTTCTTGGTATTGTCGGTTAAATGTAATACTTTTGCCCTGCTAAATGAATTTTTAGTTTCTAAGCGCCCCTTAATCCCAAGTTGCTGTCGGAGGAAAAGGGGCGCTTTTTTTGTGAATCGTTTATTGGGGAAGATGGTAGGATAAGTTTGCTTCGTTTTTCAATTCTTTCTTTTGAGCGGCCAGGGTGCCGGCATCCAGCGTCAAAAAACCAAACTCATGATTATATGCTTGTCCGTGCGAAAGTATCCAGCCGGCAAATTTCCGTACTTCGGCATTATCGGCATATTCTTCGGGTATGATCAGGCCGAATTTCTCTACCGGAATCATTTCTATTTTGGCATCTTCCAATGCTTCAATCGCCTTGTCTATGTTTTGAGACAACAAGGCTTCCCGCTGTTCCGATTTCAGATTCAGGGGCAGTATCGTCAGGTTGGCTTTTAATTGACGGGTCTTTAAATCATACACATAGTTCAGGGTATTGAAGGCTATGCCGTTTTCGTCTTTCTGGAGCGCGTTCAACAGATAGATTTCATCGCCGATGATTTTCTTACCCCGGATACGTTCCGGCGCCTGGGCAAAATATCCGGCCAGCGCAAGGGTGGTGGAGGTTTGACCGCCTCTGGAATATACCGTCGCCGTGTATTTTTCCTTGCCGTCGTCTTCGTAGGCTTCGTCGTCCAGCAGATCCTTTTCAAATACCAGGTTTTTCAACTCTTTTTTCTTCAATCCTTTCCCGACTTTTTCGATCAACGGATTGTTTTTGTTGCTGACCGGTATCAGTGCGTACCGACCTACATAAATAACTTTGTTATTGTTGCCCGCCTCGTCGTTGGAAACGTAGTTGGCGACAACGAATAATCCGGTAGACCGGCTTTCTTTGTCCGCTTCCACCTTTACGTTGAATTTGGAGTCGGGGTTCTCCTTTTTATATTCGGCGATCCATTTCTCTACAATCGGATGCACAAATTTGATCCCTTCAATATGTATTTCCTGGGCAATCACAGGGCCGGAAAAATAAGCCAAAAAGGAGGCTAATGCTATTTTGTAAATTATCTTTTTCATATGTCAACTGTTTTTTGTTTCAATTTCGGAACAAAAGTACGGTCATATTGTTTTCTATGAAATACCATACGGGGGGTATTTTTCATCCGTTATGGTAAACCCGATGGTTGTATGCAAAAATGTTGTATCTTTGCTATCAAAGATATACGTGTTTCATGTTGGAGGAGGATTGTTATGAGTTTGACAGAATTAGCATTAAAAAACAGACTATTAGTCTATTTCGCCGTATTTACGATGGTGGTGGGAGGTATATATTCTTTTTCCAGGATGGGAAAAATGGAAGATCCCGAATTGATTGTCCGGATCGCACAGGTAGTGACCCTCTATCCGGGCGCTTCGGCCTACGAAGTGGAGTTGCAGGTCACCGACCCGTTAGAAAAAGCCATCCGCGCCATGCCCGGTATCGGCATCGTAGAATCCAAGTCAAGTAACGATGTATCCATTATACAGATAACGTTAAACATCACTTTGCCCGAAAAAGAAATTCAGCAGCACTGGGATTTGTTGCGCCGCAAGGTACACGATATTACGCCGTCGCTGCCTTCCGAAGCCTATGCGCCGACCGTGATAGATGATTTTGGCGATGTGTACGGGCTTTTTTACACACTTACTTCGGACGGATTTTCCGATGAAGAATTTAATGATTATGTAGAAAAGATCAAGCAAGAATTGTATGCCGTTGAGGGTGTGGGCAAGGTAACTACGTATGGCGAACAGAAATCCTGTGTTTACATTGATATTAAACAAGACCGGCTGGCGCATCTGGGAGTTCATTTTTATGAACTGGTACTGACGATCCGCAGCCAGAACCAGATGGTATATTCCGGTTACTTCAACAGCGGAAACAACCGGATACGTTTGGATGTGACGGACAATTACAACCGGATGACAGACATCGAAAACCTGCTGATCAAAGGGCACGAAAAAGATCAGCTTCGTCTGAAAGATATTGCCGAGATTCATGGCGACATCGTGGCGCCGGAACGCAACAGTATGCGTTATGACGGACAGCCGGCCATTGGTCTGGCCGTGTCGATGGTTCACGGACACGACATTACCAAAGTGGGGAAACGGGTCGAATCTCACCTGCAACAAATGGAACACAGCGGCAGTATCCCGCTGGGTATCGAATTTCACAAAGTATTTTTTCAATCCGACCGGGTGAACGACTCCATCCGCGTGTTTTTGGTGAATCTGATAGAGGCGATCGTGATAGTGCTCTTCGTCCTGATGCTGACGATGGGCTTCCGGAGCGGCGCCATTCTGGGCGTCAATTTGGTGGTGATTATCCTGGGATCGTTTATCGTGCTCAATCTGTGCCACGGTACCTTGCAACGGGTATCGCTGGGTGCGTTGGTACTGGCGCTGGGCATGTTGGTAGATGATGCGGTGGTGATTATCGACGGTATCCTGGTAGACACGCAGCGGGGCATAAAAAAGCCGCTTTCCCTTACCAATACGGCCGGCAAAACAGCCATACCTCTCCTGGGCGCAACGCTGATCGCCATACTGGCGTTTTTCCCGATTTTCCTGTCGCCCGACATGGCCGGCGTTTACGTGCGGGACATGTTTATCGTCCTGGCCGTGTCGCTCTTTATCAGTTGGATACTTTCCATTACCCTGGTGCCCATACAAGCGGGGATGTTCTTTAAACTCAAAAAGCAACCGGTGAAAACGGAAGAGTTATTCTCCGGGAAATTCTATGTCACCTTGCGAAAAGTGCTGTATTTCATGTTGTCTCACCGTATAGCGACCCTTTCGACCGTGACTCTGTTGCTGGCGCTTAGCGTCTGGGGATTCCGGTATGTACGCCGCGGATTTTTCCCCGATTTTAAATATGAGCAGGCATATATCGAATATAAAATGCCGGAAGGCACCCATCTGGAACGGATAAAAACCGATCTGCAAGATATGGAACGACGACTGCTTGCGCGGGAAGACATTGCACATGTAACGTCGAGTTACGGCCGGACGCCTTTCCGCTATAACCTGGTGCGTTCGTTTTCCGAGCCGTCCCTGTCTTACGGTGAATTAATTGTGGATTTCATATCTCCCCAGGCAATGGCAAAGGCATTGCCCGGATTGCAAAAGGAGTTGTCGGAAAATTACCCGCAGGCCTATGTGCGCATCAAGAAATATAACCTGATGTATAAACCCTATCCGATAGAAGCCATGTTCAGCGGCCCGGATCCGGCGGTGCTGAAAGAATTGTCGGCCGGGGCGGAAGCGATTATGAACAGGGAGCCTTCCGTCATGCTGGTGACGAATAACTGGTCGCCCAAGGTGCCGGTTCTAACCGTTAATTACAACCAGTCGATGGCACGGGATGCCGGCGTTTCGCGCTCCGACATCGCGATTTCGCTGTTGTCGGCTACCGACGGGATTCCGGTGGGGACTTATCACAACGGCGCCACGTCCGAACCGCTCTATTTGCGAAGCGTCAACGCCAAGGGAGAACCGATCGAAGACCTTTCCAATGTGCCTGTTTCAACAACGACACCGTCGTTGGCGATGTTGAACAAAGAATCGGTGACCGGATTATTTCTGGGCAGTAAAAATATGACGGCCATTATTTCCGACGTGTTGCAACCTACCCTGCTAAGCCAGGTCAGCGACGGTATTTCTCTCCGCTGGAATGACCCGATAGTCCGGCGTTATAATGGAAAACGTTCCATCTGTGCGCAATGCAATAACATGTTCGGATACACTCCCGCCCAATCATTGGGCGCCATTAAGGAGGAAATAGAACAAATCCCTCTTCCCGGCGGTTATGAACTGTCCTGGCGGGGAGAAGCGCAGGCAAAGACGGAGTCGACACGCTATCTTTTTGCCGGCGTTCCGATTTCCATCGTATTGATGTTTGCCATTCTGATCATGTTGTTCAAGGACGCCCGGAAACCTCTTATTATTTTCCTTTGTATACCATTGGCGGCCATTGGCATTGTCGGCGGATTATTAATAAGCGGAAAAGAATTTGGGTTCGTCGCCATTGTGGCTTCGTTGGGGCTGATGGGCATGATGATACGTAACGGCATTGTATTGCTGGAAGAAGTGATGCGGCTGATCCTTGCGGATACGCCTCCGGTAGAGGCGTTGCTGATGGCGTCGTCGTCGCGTTTCCGTCCCGTCGTCATGGCAGCCGGTACGTCTATTGTGGGAATGATTCCGTTGCTGTCCGATGTGCTGTTCGGCTCCTTAGCCGTGGTTATCATGGGCGGACTGCTGATCGGCACGATTATCACGCTGATGGTGATTCCGGTGCTGTATGCGTTGTTTTATGGAATAAAGGTGAAGTAAGGCTTTGCCGGATAAAATAATAAAAGATATATCGTAATGAAAGGAAAAATAAAATACATAATAGCCGTGCTGGCGTTCATCGGCGGAACATCATTGCAGGCGCAAACCCGTCTCACGCTGGATAGCTGCCGGTCTATCGCGCTGGCCAATAACCGGCAGTCCAAGTCGGCGCAAATGCAGTTGCAAAAAATGGACTACGAAGTAAAGGCGTATCGGGCTAATTTCTTGCCGCGTATTTCCGCTCAGGGGATGTATCTGTATACGACTACCGACTTCAGATACCGAAAACGATACAACTTGTTCAACACCGAAGAACTCCAGGCTTCCATGAACCAGTTGCCCATGCCTGATTGGGAAAAACTCTTTTTTAATCAAGTGTTCTCGAAAGCGTATGTTGATTTGGATCTGTGGGTAAGGCCGAGCAATGTTTTTTTGTCCGGATTACAATTTGAGCAGCCTCTCTACATGGGCGGAAAGATTACGACCGCCTATAAAATGTCTAAAACAGGCCGGCAAATTGCGCAGCTGAACGTGATACGTTCCGATGCGGAGACGCTTCTCAAAACCGACCGGGCTTATTGGAATTATGTGAAAGTGCAGGAATTGCATCACACGGCGCTGAAATACCGGGAGGCGGTTCAAAGCGTATTGAACGACGCCCGGAACGGGGTGGAAACAGGTATGGTCTCGGAAAACGACCGGATGAAGGCGCAGGTGAAATGGGGCGAAGCCGACCTGATGGTGCGCGAAGCGGAAAACGGGAAACGGCTGGCGCGGATGAATCTCTGTATGACCATCGGACTGCCTCTGCTTACGCCTGTTGTCCCGCTGGATACGTTGCCGGACGAACTTCCCGTCATGTTGCCGGAAGCGGTTCCGGATGTTACCGTCCGGACGGAATATGCCATGCTGAACAAACAGTTGGAAATGAAAAAACAACAGGTGAATCTCACGCGCAGTGAGTTTATGCCTCAGCTGGCGCTCGGCGGGGGGTATAATTACATCAACGGCGTCAGGATCAACGACACAAAACTGTTTGACAATGCCTCGCTTTCAGCCGTCCTGACACTCAAAATACCTGTTACCCAATGGATCGAAGGCAGTAACCGTGTCCGTTCCGCCAAAGCCGACTTCTACATTGCGGAGTATCAAATGCAGGAATCGGCGGATTTGCTTCAATTAGAAATGATGAAAGCATACAACACGCTGGATGAAGCGCTGTTGAAAACGGCTATCGCCCGCGACGAATACGCACAGACGCAGGAAAACCTGCGCATTTTCAACGACCGTTACGAATTGGGACTTGAAACCCTTTCCGCCCTTCTGGAGGCGCAAGCCTTGTGGCAACAGGCATGGAGCCGGTTCATCGAAGCTAAAGTCGCGTTGCGAATGGCGGAAAGTGACTATGCCCGGGTGACAAACGGAGCTACGGAATGAAAGGTATGCTTTGTCGATGGACTTCACCGTTTCGCCGACTGATATTTTTTCTATCATCCGGCAGAAAAAAGGGGCAAGCAAACTCTTTTCCCGGACACGCGGGATGTGGAAAGACTATGATATTGAGGCAAAAGAGCTGCGTCGTCAAGCATGGAAATTAGACAGATAAACGCCAATGCCAATCGCACCGGCTTTGGGCGTTTTCTATTTCGCATATTCCAGCCTCTTTTCTATCGAATCCCCGTATAAAGGCGTTTATGCTCATCCGATTTTTTTTGCAGATTACAACAGCCAAACCTTATTTCAGAGTTCCTGACCTCAAAAAGAGCGCATCCACTTCCGCGAAAAACTCATAGTGCCCGCTGTTGTGAAAGTATACGCACAATATTGTTTTAATCTTCAGTATACTCATACTATTAATTATCAAATAATTATTCCTTATTTATTTTACTTCGGTAAATAGTTATTCCGTCTGGGCGGTCGCCCGATTTACTCAAGTAAATTTCTATTTGTTCAGGGCGGTTGCCCAAATATCCGCGGGATTTTTCTATTCCGTCAGGCGGGTTGCCAAATATCCACGGGATTTTTCTACTCCGCTCAGGGCGTTTGCCGAATATCCGCGGGATTTTTCTACTCCGCCCGGGGCGTTTGCCCGATTTACCAACGTATTTTTTATGTTCCGCAAGGCGGAGGGGTCATTTTCCGCGCTCTTTCGGTCGAACGGGCGGCGGCGGTCATTTTTTCATCGCGTTTGTTTTGAGATGCTGCTAAAGTACGAAAAGTACGATATTGTTTTTTGATTCAAAAAAAAATTGTGCAACAAAAATTCAAAGATTCAAAGGAGCATTGAATCTTTGAATCATTGAACCGTTTCCGGTTCCATGACGACTTCGACGAAATTACCCTGTTCGATGAGCGCCTTGGCAAAGGCCTGTATCTGCGCCGGTGTGATTTGATTCAGGAGCGTTTGATAATTTGTGTGCATGTCATAATCGAGAAAGTAATAGCTGTCGAGGATGCTTAGCCAATAGCCGTTTTCCTGCTGAGCTTCTTCGTGTCGCTTGAGCAGATTGTCGCGCGTCTTGATGAAATCCGCTTCGCGCGGGCCATGCGCTACGATTGCCTGTAACTCGTTTCGGACGATGGCCGTCAGTTTGTCTTTCAGGGCAGGATCGGTATCGAAATAGGTTTCCATCGTTGTCCGTCCGCGCGGGAAGATTGAAATGTCGACCAACGTCTGCACGTTGTACGAACCGCTTTCGCCCTCGCGTACTTTTTCGGTATAGACCAGATCCAGGATTTGTTTCAGCATGACGGCCTGAAGTTCCGTTTCGGGAGCGAACGTCATCTGTCCGGAATAAAAGTGAATGACCGAAGCCTTGGGTGTTTCCATGGTTCGCCGGAACCGATTGGAAAAACTGCCCTTGCGCAGCGTGGCTACCCGGCCGGGGTCGCCCTGTTCGGTGCGCTGCAGCGATGGCAGCGTCGCCAGGTATTGCTCCATCATCGGGATCATGCTGTCCTTGACAATGTTGCCGACGAACGTAAACGTGAAATCGGATGCGTCGGCATAGCGTTCCCGGTATATTTCCATGATACGGTCGTAGCTGACTTTCCGAAGGTCTTCGACTTCGAGGCGTTTCATCTGCAACTGGTTGTCGTAAAGCGCCCGTACGACGCTGTCACCGAAGGCGGCCATAGGATTGAGTTTCACGTTTTCCAGCTGCCCTCTCAGGCGTTCTTCAAGGGATGCGTAGGCCTCCCCATCGTTGCGCGGCGCGGTGAATGACAGGTAAACCAGTTCAAACAGCGTGCGGATGTCGGACGGCACGGCCGAACCGCTCAGCGTCTCGGAATCGTCGTCCAACCGGATGGCGCAGGATACGTTTTTCCCGGTCAGCGCCTTGTTCAGCTGCGTGACGGAGAAATTGCCCAGCCCGCCGATGTTGGCCACGATGTTGAACAGTTTCAGGTTATACACGTCACCGTCTCCGTACAGCGTGCTGCCTCCCCGGCCGGAGGCCTGCATCAGTATCTGGTCTTTCTTGTATTCCGTGGCCTTCAGTATCACCTTCACCCCGTTGCCCAACGTATAGACGGTTGTGCCGAAGAGGGGGTCTTCCCTGACGTCAACGATTTTCCCCGGCGCCGGAAGCGCCGGAATCAGCGGTTCGACGGAGACTTCTTCCCGGTAAGGCTCGACGGGAAGCGTTTCCGCCTGACGGAATTTCGCCAGCAGTTCCGCATCCGAAGGATAGGTGATGCCTTCCTTGTCAGGCCCCGTCAGGCTGATGACGATGTTGCGGTCTCCGATCACGCTTTGTGCATATTGGTTGACGCCTTCGAGCGGGAACTGCGGGGCGATCTGCTTCACCAGTTCATATTCCACCTCAATGCCGGGAATACATTCTCCTTCCGTAAAATGGCGTACATATTCGCCGGCATAGGCGTTGTTTTTCTGTTTTTCGCGTTCGTTATAGGCCGATTCCATTCCTTTCAGGATATTGGTGCGTGCCCGGTCGTATTCTGCCGCCGTAAAACCGAACTGTTTCACGCGATGGGTTTCCGTTACGAGCGCCGTCAGGGCTTCGTCCAGTCCGTCCGGCTTGACAAAGGCGGCGGTCGTCCAGGCATCCTTGGTTCGGGCGATCAGGTATTCGCCGTCGCCCGCATAGGCCTGGATAAAGGGTGGATTTGCCTTTTGCAGCATCTCGTCGAATCGCTCCTGCATGATGACGGCGATGGCCTGACGGACATAATGGAGGATGTAGTCCTGTACCGTGCCTTTCATTGCCTCCGGTACGGGGTCATGCTTGTAGTAAAGGCTCAGGGTAAGGCGGGTTGATTCCTTGTCGATAGCGATGGAAACAAGCGGCTCGTCGTTGTCCGGCACGGGGGCCGGTTCGCGTTTGGCCGGATTGACGGGCGCCGGAATATCGGCAAACATGGTTTGGATGGTCGCTTCCGTTTCGTCCACGTCGATGTCGCCTACAATGATGATTCCCTGCAAGTCGGGACGATACCATTTCCGATAATAATCGCGCAGTTCGTCGGGCCGGAAGTGGTCGATCACGTCGATCGTTCCGATAGGCAACCGGTTGGCATAGCGGCTGCCGGGGTACATCTTCGGCAACTGCTGTTCCCAGAGACGGTGCTGGGCATCCGACCCCGTCCGCCACTCTTCGCGGATGATGCCGCGTTCTTTCTCTATCATCGAATCGGCCAGCGTCAGGCAGGCCGACCAGTCATGCAATACCAGCAGGCAGGAGTCCGTAATTTCCTTTCGCGTGACGGGGGCGTCCATCAGCATGTAGACCGTTTCGTCAAAACCGGTGTACGCATTCAGGTTCGAGCCCTGCCTCATACCGATACTTTCGGCAAAGTCGTCGATGCTGCGGGCGGCTTTCGGGAAATTCTTCGACCCGTTGAAGGCCATGTGTTCCAGAAAGTGTGCCAGTCCGCGCTGGTTTTCTTCTTCCTGCATCGAACCGACATTCTGTACGATAAAAAAATCCGCCCGCTTTTCAGGCAGTTCGTTGTGACGAATATAATACGTCATTCCATTGGCCAGCTTTCCGTAGCGGACGTTGGGATCTATCGGCAATTTGGAAGGGGTTTCCATTTGTGCGGCAACGCTCTGTACGAGCATCATCAGGCACCAAAACATAAGGATTTTCATTGGTCTCATAAGCAATCTGTTTTTACTGTTTAGTCAGGCACAAAGTTATTCAAAAATTCAATGATTCAACGATTCTCCGGTTCAAAGATTAAAAAATTCAATTTCATCCCGTATCTTTGCGAACAGTTTTAAGGATAATGACAAGAAGAAACGAATCAAAATAAAGTATCAATCATGAAAAAATTAATCCCCATAGCGCTGATTATGCTGTTTTCCTGTGCATCGCGCGACAAAGAATGGCAGGAGATCGAACAGAACTTTCAAACGATCCCGCTGAGTGTACGTCCGAATCCTCTGTGGTTTTGGAATAATACAAAGGTAGAACCGGCGGAGTTGAAACAACAAATGGCCGATTACAAAGAGGCCGGCTACGGCGGTCTCAGCATCCTGCCGTTCGGAAAGAACTTTGCACCCGACTATCTGTCCGAAGCCTATTTCGAGGTCTACCGTACTTGTGTGGAAGAAGCGGCACGGTCGGGACTCACCCTGTGGATATATGATGAATATGGTTTCCCCAGCGGCACGGCCGGCGATATTAACGGCGACGGGACGGGACGGTTTAAACAAAAATATCCCGAACATACCAATAAACGTCTTGACAAGTTTGAGTTCGTACCCCATGCGGACGGGCGGACGGGAGCAACGCTCCCGCCGGGGCAGTTGATGGCGATAGTAGGCATGGATACCGTGACGCACGAACGGCGCGACCTGAGCGATTATGTGGCCGACGGGCGGTTGACGTGGACGCCTCCCGGAGCGCATTGGAAGGTGATGGCATTCACCTGTGTGGATGCGGGCAATACCCTGGTGGATTACATGAGCGCCGAAGCTGTCGGACACTATATCCACATGACGCACGACGAATATTACAAACGTTTCGGAAAATATTTCGGGACAACGATCGTGGGGACTTTCTTTGACGAGCCTACGTTATATTATGCGGAAGGCCGTTCCTGGACGCCGGAGTTCAACCGGGCCTTTGAAGCCCGGCATGGTTTCAGCCCGGCCTTGTATTATCCGGCCCTGTGGTACGACATCGGCGCCGAAACAGCCGAAGCCCGCAATTACCTGTTCGGTTTTCGCTCCGAACTCTATGCCGAAGGATACCCCAAGCAAGTAAGCGACTGGAGCCGGCAACACGGCGTGCCGGCGACCGGGCATCAGGACAATGAAGAAATCGTTAATTGCGTGGGTACGTCGGGCGACTTGATGAAATGTTTCAAATATCAGGATGTGCCCGGCATCGACAAGATTGGCGGCAACCGTCCGACCGAACAGTTCTATAAGGTAGTCAGTTCATCGGCCTACAACTGGGATCATTCCTTCGTCATGTCCGAGACGTACGGCGCGATGGGCAATCCTTCGTGGGACGAGATTTTCGGCATCGCTATGGAGCAGTATGTGAAAGGCATCAACCTGTTCATTCCACATGCTGTTTGGTACGATACGGCACAAGTCACCTTCCGGCCGGAACTTTCGCTCCGTAGCCCGATCTATGCCGATAGCCTGCGTATCTTCACCGCTTATCTGTCGCGCCTGAATGCGGTCATGCAGCACGAGGCTCGCTGGATGGGCGATATAGCGGTGCTTTATCCGATACATACCATGCAGAGCGGCCATTACATGGACGGCCCGCTGGGTTATTACAGAGGCGGCGTGGAAATACCGGGATTGGATTATACCCATGTCGGCACGGCGCTTTTTGACAGTTTGGGTTACGATTTCATGTTCCTGCATCCGGAAGTGCTGGATGAGCAATGCCGTATTATTGACGGCAAGCTGCTGCTGGATAATAAAATTCAGTATAATACATTTACTACGTTAGTTGTTCCGGCATGCCTTGTCGTTTCGTTAAGTAACATGGAAAAGATACGGGACTTTGTGCGGGCGGGCGGAAACCTGGTCTTTACCTCGCTGTTCCCCGCGAAAGCAACGGTCGCCTCCGATGATGCGAAAATAGCCGGGATCGTGCGGGAATTGTTCGACAGCCCAACGGTCGCCTATGTAAAAAATCCCACTCCCGCCAATCTGAAGGCGGCGTTGGCAAAGTTTACAGACGCCTATTCATTGAAATTCACCGGCGGCGTCGGTTTGCGGAATATGCACAAGTCGCTGCACGGAAAAAATCTGTGGTTCTTTGCCAATCCGGACTTGCAACCGAAATCGGTCGAAATAGAACTGGACGGGGAATATGATCTGGAAGTATGGAATCCGCATACCGGAGATACCGGAGGCGCCTTACAGACCCGCTGGGAAAACGGAAAAACGGCTTTCCGGTTGGATATAGACCGTAATAAATCATTATTTGTGGTGGAAAAGTAGTGTAAGGAAAAGGTTATTGCATGTTATTTTCGGTTTTATCGGTGAATGTTTTTACGGCTCGGTCAAAATCCGATTCAAATAATTTATCCTGAATTGGGCGATATTTCTCAAATTCGTTTTCCGCATGTTGTTTTGCCAATGCTGCCGTAATTTTACCCGCATGTTGCAACAGTTCCTTTCCGTTTGCCTGCAAAATCAAATCCAAATGTTTTGCCCAGTCAGCCATTGTGAGAGGTTTACGTTGCTTTGCGTATTCTTCGGCAAAATCAAGATAACCATTTACGATACGTCCCAAAGATTCCAATTCGGTCTCGGTAAGATAGTTTTTGGCGATTGATACGTCGGTTTTAACTATTTTGCCTTTTGGCGATTTTTCCCAAGAGGTTAATCCCATATTTTCTTTTTGATGGTCGGCACGTGCTGCAATCAGTTCGGCAGCCGTATGCTTATGCACAGCAAAGTGCATTTTATTTTGAACTCTTGCAAAAAATTCTTTTGTTATGGACGATTCGGGATTATAGTCCATAGCCGTAGCATAAATGTCGGTGATTTTTTGATAAAAACGGCGTTCCGACAACCGGATTTCGCGAATCTCGGCAAGCAAATGTTCAAAATAATCTTCTCCAAGAAACGTACCGTTCTCCATTCTTTTGCGGTCAATCACATAACCACGAATAGCAAAATCCCGTAATACGGACGTTGCCCATTGGCGAAAGGCTGTTGCCCGTTTGGAATTGATTCTGTAACCAACAGCAATAATAGCATCCAAATTATAGTGCTTTACTATTCGAGCAACCTCTCTGTCTCCTTCATTTTGAACTACCGAGAAATCCTCGGTAGTTGCCTTTTCGTTTAATTCACCATCTGCAAAAATATTTTTCAAATGCAATCCGATATTATCCGAAGAAGTATCAAATAACACGCCCATAAGTTTCCGACTGAGCCATATAGTTCCATATTGGAATCGTACTTCTATGCCATCTTGCTGCACTTGATTGGCAAAAATCAAAAATTCTGCCGTGCTGTTGCGAATTTGCAATTTGTTGTTTTGTTCTTTTGCCATGTTCTTTGAAATTAATATTGGCAATTAGTCAAAAAGCCATATCTTTGCGTATGGAAATAAAAATAACATTTCACTGTCCTAATTGCCAAAGGACAAAGATAAAGAAAAACGGCAAAAAAGCATCCAAAAATAATATCTAAATAATACAGTTATGTTCGATTTTATAGAGATATATCCGTGGTTGTTACCTGTCATCATCTTCTTTGGCCGCATATGTGATGTAACGCTCGGTACGTTGCGTATTATTTTCGTAGCCAAAGGCGAAAAGAAGAAAGCGCCCCTTGTCGGCTTTTTTGAAGTATTCATCTGGGTCGTCATTATCTCGCAAATTTTTTCCCATGCCAACGACCTCGTGGCCTATCTGGCCTATGCCGGCGGCTACGCAACGGGCAACTTTGTCGGCATCCTGGTTGAAAACAAAATCGCATTCGGATTTCAACTGATCCGTATCTATACCCGGAACAACGGGGCGGAACTGACACGGTTGCTGCATGAAAACGGCTTCGGTTTCACCCATATTCACGGAGAAGGCGCCGTGGCGGAAGTAGAAATCATCGAAACGGTCGTAACCCGGAAATCCGAGAAAAAAGTGACGGCCATCATCCGCCAATTCGATCCGAACGCATTTTATGTCATCGAAGACATACGCGCCAAACGGAAAGGCATCTTTGCCCTCTCGTCGGCCGGAGCGCCAAGATTAGGAAAATAAACCGGATTTGAACCGGAATGATTGAAAGATTCTGCTTATTTTTGCAGAAAATACGAAACAACATGAGAAAGTTAATTAACATACTCCGAGGAAGACTTTTCCTCATCCTACTCGCCGTCATTCTGTCGGGTGTATCCGTCATTTACCTGACGGGGCACGGATACCTGTTCCGCGCCGTCCAAAAAACCTACCTGAAAGGATACCTCACCACAAACATCGACGACCATTCCGATTTTGAAAACAACGTTGTCCGGGCGGGCGTTCCGCAATACTGGAACCGGCACGAGCGATACAATCAAACGCCGTTAACCGACACGCTCCGTAAAGAATTGGAAGACACGCAGACCGTTGGTTTTGCCGTCATAAAAGACGGACGGCTGTGGTACGAAGAATACTGGGACGGCTATTCGGATCAAAGTTTGACCAATTCCTTTTCGATGGCCAAATCCATTACGACCATGCTGTTGGGAAAGGCTTTGGAAGAAAAATACATTCGGAGTATAGACCAACCCATCACCGATTTTATCCCCGAATTTTCAAACGATTCGCTGGCAAGGCTGTGTACCGTCGGCGATCTGTCCTCGATGACCTCCGGCTTTGACTGGACGGAAAAGTATTACTCACCCTTCAATCCGACGACGGAAGCCTATTTCGGAAACCATATCGAAAAACTGATGCTGAAACGTCATTTCAGCCATCAACCGGGCGGACACTTCAAATATTCGTCGGCCGATACGCAACTGCTGGCCATCGTATTGAAACGGGCTACCGGCAAAAGTCCGGCCACCTATCTGTCCGAAACCTTCTGGCAACCTATGGGCATGGAACACGATGCCTTATGGTCGCTCGGCGGAGGCCTGGAAAAATCCTTTTGCTGCGTGCACAGCAACGTCCGCGACTTTGCCAAATTAGGGCAGTTGCTGCTTCAAAAAGGAAACTGGAACGGGACGCAACTGTTGGATACCGCGTTCGTGGAACGGATGACGACCCCTAACGAAAAAGCATTCCATGCCGGCGAAGCAATGAAATACGGTTATTCCATCTGGATGGATACCGCGCACCAGCCCGCCTTTTACGGAATGTTAGGGCATCTGGGGCAACGCATCCTCGTTGTTCCGGAGAAAAACATCGTCATCGTGCGCCTGGGGAAATCGAAAGATAAAAGGCCCATAAACAAAGGCGTTTTGGATACGGATATTTACTATCTCGTGGATGAAGTCATGGCCATGACGGCAAATGATTGAAATAAGTGTAACTTTGCAGGCAAAAAAAAGAAGATGATAAAAACAGGAGACAAAGTGCGCTTTTTAAACAGCGTGGGCGGCGGCATCGTCAAAGCCTTTCGGGATAAACAGATGGTATTGGTGGAAGACGAAAGCGGATTTGACTTTCCGGTATTCATATCCGAATGTGTTGTAGTGAACGAAGCCCCGCCGTCGGCGGCGCGGAGCAGTCAGCTACCGAAAGAAACAACGCCGGTCGTCAAACAAACGGTTTCTCCCAAACCTCCGGAAGATGTGATTGCGAAGGAAACTTCCGAAGGCGAACGGTTAAGCGTCTATCTTGCGTATTTGCCGGTAGACCCGAAAGCGCTCACGCAAAGCGGTTATGAAGCCTATTTTATTAACGAAAGCAATTATTACTTGTATTTCAACTACATGAATCGCACCAATAACAGTTGGACAAGCCGTTACCAAGGGTTGGTAGAGCCGAACACCAAGATTTTTATGGAAGACTTTCAAAAAGAAGACCTGAACAGTCTGGAGCGTGTTTGCATACAACTGATTGCGTTTAAGAAAAACAAGCCGTTTGCATTGAAAAATGTCGTTTCGGTGGAACTCCGGCTCGACACGGTGAAATTTTATAAGATACACTGTTTTCTGGAAAATGATTTCTTTGAAGAGGACGCCTTGATTATTCCCGTTATCCGCGCAGACGTTCCCGAAAAGCCCATACTTGTTTCGGCGATGGAACTTCAGGAAGCCTTGTTGCGGCAAAAACAGGATGCCGACCGGCCGTCGTCGCCCGAACCTTCGAAGCCGAAAAAGACGGAACTTCCTACTATAGAAATTGATTTGCATATCCATCAGTTGTTGGATCAAACCCAGGGGCTGAGCGCCTCGGATATGTTGAATTATCAGTTGGACAAATTTCATGAAGCAATGAAAGAATATGCCGGGGAAAAAGGCCGGAAAATTGTTTTCATTCACGGCAAGGGAGAAGGTATCCTCCGCAAGGCGATTGAAAAAGAGTTGAAAAACCGCTATAAATCGTGCCAATATCAGGACGCTTCGTTTCTGGAGTATGGATTCGGCGCCACATTGGTGAAAATAAGATAAGACATGAAACAGGAGATCGAACGCAAGTTTCTGGTCAAGGGCGATTTTGACAAAGCCGTAGACCGCCGGAGCCGGATGATACAGGGTTACCTCTGCGCCGACGAAGAACGGACGGTACGTGTGCGCATTTGTGGCGAAACAGGTTATCTGACCATCAAAAGTGCAGCCAATGAGCGGGGATGGAGCCGTTATGAATTTGAACTGCCGATCCCGCGAAACGATGCCGGGGAGTTACTGAAACTTTGTCGTCCGGGCACGATTGACAAGGTGCGCCATTGGATTCCTGCCGGCAACCACACCTGGGAGGTGGATGTTTTCGGCGGAGACAACGAGGGATTAATTGTTGCGGAAATTGAACTTGCTTCGGAAGAAGACACGTTTGATCTGCCGGATTGGGTCGGCGAAGAAGTGACCGGCGATCCCAAATATTACAATGCCATGCTGTCGAAACAGCCTTTCAATCAATGGAAATGAGGATGCCCAAAGGAAGGACACCCTCATTTCATAACGACAAACTTTAGTTAATCCAAATGCGTCAGATTAATTTCTTGTATCCGTAAACGGCGCGATTACCCAATTCTTCTTCGATCCGAAGCAACTGGTTATATTTGGCCATACGGTCGGAGCGGCTCAGCGAACCTGTTTTGATCTGTCCGCTGTTGGTGGCTACGGCAATATCCGCTATGGTAGCATCTTCGGTCTCGCCGGAACGATGCGAAGTGACCGTCGTGTAACCGTGACGATGAGCCATTTCAATCGCATTCAATGTCTCCGTCAGAGACCCGATCTGGTTCACTTTGATAAGGATGGAATTGGCGCTGCCTTCCACAATCCCTCTTGAGAGGAAGTCTACATTGGTCACAAACAAGTCGTCTCCCACTAACTGGCAACGATTGCCGATCCGGTCGGTCAGTTTCTTCCAGCCTTCCCAGTCGTTTTCACTCATACCGTCTTCGATAGAATCAATCGGATAGGCGTCGATTAATTTTTCAAGATAGTCCACTTGTTGATCGGAAGTGCGTTTTTCGCCTTTGGCTCCTTCAAACTTGGTATAGTCATACACGCCGTTGCTGTAAAATTCGGACGAAGCGCAGTCAAGTCCGATCTTCACATCTTTTCCCGGTTCGTATCCTGCCGTTTGGATGGCGGTCAGGATGGCATTTAACGCATCTTCGGTTCCCTCCAATGCCGGGGCAAAACCGCCTTCATCGCCGACGGCCGTGCTCAGTCCGCGTCCTTTCAAGACGGCTTTCAGGGCATGAAACACTTCTGTCCCCATGCGCAACCCTTCTTTGAAAGAAGATGCGCCCACCGGACGAATCATAAATTCCTGGAAAGCGATAGGGGCGTCGCTGTGAGAACCGCCGTTGATAATATTCATCATCGGCACCGGCATAACGTACGTATTTACCCCTCCAATGTATTTGTACAGCGGAATATCCAGATAGTTTGCCGCCGCTTTGGCTACGGCTAACGAGACGCCCAGAATAGCATTCGCTCCCAGATTGGATTTTGTTTTCGTACCGTCCAATTCCAGCATGGCATGGTCAACGCCCGTCTGATCGAAAGCAGACCAACCGATTAAAGCCGGAGCGATCTTTTTATTAATGTTTTCTACGGCATTTAAAACACCTTTTCCACCATACCTTTTTTTGTCGCCGTCACGCAGTTCCAGCGCCTCATGTTCACCGGTGGATGCTCCGGAAGGAACAGACGCCCGGCCCCTGATGCCCGATTCCAATACTACATCGACTTCTACCGTGGGATTCCCCCTTGAGTCAAGAATTTCTCGTCCAATAATCGTTTCTATTTTCATCATTTATATATTTTAAAAAACAGCCACAAATGTACGGCATATTTATCACATAACAAAGGGTTACACGGTCAATGTGATTTTTTTTGCGGATTACAAATCACGAGTGTTCGGAAGATTTTCAGGTAAAAAAAGCATGCGCGGGGTGTGTTTTACGGTGGTGGAAACCCTAATCGGTTTTTTTTAAGTGGTTGAAAAAAACACCAAAACTCAACCTATATAATTTATGCTTTTCAATAACCGCATACCCTATGACTGATTTTATCTTCCGAACACTCGTGATTGCCAATCCGCAACAAATCATACGGCCAATGTTTTTTAGCGGATAGCAAATCCTGCGGGACGAGAACAGCGGAATCCGTCCCAACCTTCGGTTTGAAGTTAAATAAGACAATTCAGTGATATTTAATGAATTAAAAAAATCATCCTATTTTTTTTTTGAAAGTTGGGTAGATTGACAAAAATGTGTACATTTGCACGTAAATATTATGTGCATATCTTTTGTTACTTTTTTTGAT
>JAITPV010000240.1 GCA_031289275.1 Tannerella sp. | reverse complement strand
GTTGAACTTGTGAATAAAAACACAATGGAAGGACTGCCGGGCGATGTGATAACAGTAATGGCAATTGCCGCTATCGTTACCAACATCCCAATCTTAATGATTTATTTGGCAAGAATTTTGCCCTACAAATCCAACAGATGGATTAATATCGTTGCTGCAATTTTCACAATTATATATGTGACAGGCGGAGGGTCAATCACTCCTCACTATATTATCATTGCGAGCATTGAAACCATACTGTTGCTAACAATTATTGTGAAAGCATGGAAATGGAAAAATTAAAATATGAAATAACTGCACGCTACACAATATCCATAATATAATTGCCATCAATGCCGAGCCGCTGTCGGATTTTGTTTGCCGTTTGCAGTCCGATGTTTGTTTTGCCGGTGATAACCTTGTTGAAGTACTCGACGTTCATCCCCAGAATTTCGCATAATTGCATTTGCGATATGCGGCGACGGTGCATTTCCTCTTTCAGCAATGCCGTAATCAGCGGACGCTTGGGATAATATTTTTCCGCAATGCTCCGAAACTCGTTGGCAAGATGCTTGCTTGTGAGCCGCTGCAGCTCTATTACCTCGTCGGGCAACAGGTTGGCGATGTCGCCCTTTGACTTTGTCAGCAGAGCGTTCAATGCCGATAATTCGTTTTGTGTATCCATAATGATATACGTATATTTATGGGTGCAAAGGTACTATTTTTTTGGATAACAACGCAAAAAAACCGATTGTATTATACTAACAATTTATACCGAAAGACATGAAAGCATATCGTGTTATACTAACAATTTATATCGAAAGACATGAAACAATATCGTGTTATACTAACAATTTATATCCTGAGACATGAAACAATATCGTGTTATACTAACAATTTATATCGAAAGACATGAAAGCGTATTGTATTATACTACTAATTTATCAAGCATTTGCGATTATGAACTTCAACAAGCGCTTGCAACTGTGAGGGCTGTCCTTATTGAATATTGAAGATGCCATTTTGATGCGTCCAGTGAGTTTGTTTGAATCCAAAGAATCAAACGGAAGCGTTCCGTGATCAGATTTGTTTGAAACATTGATATGTTAATATTTTGATCAAATGAGCGGGAAGTTTCCGTGTTAAAAAAAATGACGCTATCTTTGAGCGCTGTTATGCGAATAATGAATAATAATTAATATAAAACAAGTATCATGAGTAGAATTACAATCCTTTTTCTTATGCTTTGCCTGAGTTTGAGCATGCAGGCACAACAGTTACCGCCGGTTTTTGGTCTGAAATATGACGGCAAGTCGTTTAATGATAACCGTGCGCGATCGTATCTGACACCCCTGCGTATCGTCTGGAAATATGACGGGAACGGCAAGTTGATGCGTAATCCCGAAGGCCTTCTTGAAAAAGGCAATAACGGTCAAAGCGAGTTGACCGATAAACAAGTGTGCATCATGCACAGTACCGAAAACGAATATCCGTCCATACTGCTTGATTTCGGCCAGGAGATACAGGGCGGTTTGCAAATCGTCACCAGCGCCGCCGGGCAACCTGCAAAGATTCGCGTACGTTTCGGCGAATCCGTGTCGGAAGCCATGAGTACGGCAGGCTCCCAGGGAGCGACGAACGACCATGCCATGCGGGATTTTACGATGGAACTGCCCTGGTTGGGCGTAGCCGAAGCCGGCAACAGTGGCTTCCGTTTCGTCCGCATCGACTTGCTGGAGCCGAATGTAACCCTCAGCCTGAAGGAAATCAATGCCATATTTACTTACCGGGACATTCCCTACCTCGGTTCGTTTCGGAGTAACGACGAACGGTTGAACCGGATCTGGCTGACCGGCGCTTACACGGTGCACCTCAATATGCAGGAATACATCTGGGACGGCATTAAGCGCGACCGCTTGGTGTGGCTGGGCGACCTCCATCCGGAAGTGATGACCGTGAATACCGTGTTCGGATATAATGAAGTCATACCCAAAAGTCTTGACCTTGCCCGTGATATTACGCCGATACCCGGTTGGATGAACGGGATGTGTTCCTATTCGCTCTGGTGGATCATCATTCACCGCGACTGGTACAAATATCAGGGCAACCGCTCCTATCTCAAGGAACAACAGGCCTATCTGACGGAACTGCTCCAGTTGCTGTTCACCAAAGTAGATGCGTCGGGCAGGGAAAAATTGGATGGCGGAGGCCGGTTTCTCGACTGGCCCTCCAGTCCCAATACGAAAGGGATAGATGCCGGTTTACAGGCGCTGATGGTATTGGCTTTCCAGGCAGGAGCCGAAATGTGTGCGGTTTTGGGCGACACCCCCCTGGCACAAAAATGTACCGCTACGGCTGACAGGATGAAAACACAGGTTCCGGATCATAATCAACTCAAACAAGCCGCCGCTTTATTGGCTTTGGCCGATATGTTGCCGGCACAAAAGGCGGACGAAGAGGTGATTTCGGTAGGCGGCGCCAAAGATTTTTCTACCTTTTACGGGTATTACATGCTGCAAGCCCAGGCAAAGGCCGGGAATTACCAAACGGCAATAGATAATATCAGTGCGTTTTGGGGCGGGATGCTGGACATGGGAGCGACCACCTTCTGGGAGGATTTTAACCTGGACTGGCTCGAAAATGCGGCCGGGATCGACGAGCTTGTCCCGGAAGGCAAAAAAGATATTCATGCCGACTTCGGCGCCTATTGCTATAAGAATCTACGGCACAGCCTGTGTCACGGTTGGGCTTCGGGGCCTACCGTCTGGCTCAGCGAACATGTATTGGGCGTGCAAGTGATAGAACCCGGCTGTAAAGTCCTGAAAATAGAACCTCATCTGGGTAACCTGGAATGGGTGGAAGGCACCTTTCCTACCCCGCAGGGCGTGGTATCGATCAAGCATAAAAAAGGGGCGGACGGAAAGGTTAAAACCGAAGTGAAAGCGCCTAAAGGCGTCAAGATAGTCCGTTAAATTTTACGGCATGTGATTCGGACAAAATTTTCACGCAGATTAAAAGGATTTAAACGCAGATTGAAGGGATTTTAATTAATCCCCGAATCTGCGTAATCCGCGGAGAAATCTGCGAAAATCTGCGTGAAACAAACAAGATCAGTTTCACGCAGATTAAAGGGATTTAAACGCAGATTGAGGGGATTTTTGATTGATTCCCAATCTGCGGGACTTGGGCGGAAACAAAAAAAATGAATGTGTATAGTTTTAATAGAATGAAGTTATGATAAGAGTTGTCGTTTTTTTATGTCAGTTTTTTCTGACAGTTTCTTTTACGGCGTATGGCCAACAGGCCAAACGCCTCCTGGCGCCTGACGCCAAAGTAGAAAAATTGGCGGAAGGCTTCCGTTTTACCGAAGGCCCGGCCGCCGACAAGCAAGGGAATGTTTATTTCACCGACCAGCCCAACAACCGGATTATGAAATGGTCGGTTGATGGTGTGCTTTCCGTGTTTCATGAAAATTCGGGACGCGCCAACGGGCTTTATTTCGACACGGATGGCAGTCTGCTGTCCTGTTCCGATATGGAGAATGAACTTTGGAGTATCCGGATGGATGGCAGTCATACCGTTTTGGTTGCCAACGTAGGCGGGAAAAAACTGAATGGCCCCAATGATTTGTGGGTACACCCCGGCGGTGGGATTTATTTCACGGATCCGCATTATAAGCGTGACTATTGGACACGCAACCCGCAAATGCAACAGCCCGGCCAGTACGTTTATTATCTTTCGCCCGACCGTAAAAAAGTGGTGGCGGTTGCTACCGATTTGATGCAGCCGAACGGCATTGCAGGTACGCCGGACGGGAAAAAATTGTATGTGGCGGACATCGAAGCCAATAAAACATATGTTTACGACATTCGGCCCAATGGGACGCTAAGTAACAAAAGGCTGTTTACGTCCCTGGGTTCCGACGGGATGACCGTTGACCGTAATGGCAATGTTTATCTCACCGGACGAGGCGTAACCGTGTTCAATCCGGCCGGCGAGCAGATTGTATACATTCCGGTGAAAGCCCGATGGACGGCCAACGTGTGTTTCGGCGGAAAAGATATGAAGACCTTGTTTATTACGGCTTCGGAGTGCCTGTACAGCCTCCGGATAGACGGTGAATAGTGATATTATCACTATTCATTGCTTTTAACGTCGTTCAGTTCGACCAGTTTATTTACGATCGCATAAATCGTCAATCCAGCCGGACTGTGAATTTGCAATTTGCCGGCAATGTTGCGGCGATGCGTGATGACCGTATGGGTGGAGAGGCAAAGATGTTCGGCGATCTGTTTGTTGGTCATCCCTTTTACGACGCAGACGATGATTTCCTTCTCGCGCAGGCTAAGTTCCTGTTTGCCGTCTTCCGGCGGTTCATTGTCCGGACGGCAAAGCGCGGTGAATTTCTCTTTGATTTGTTCCGCCGTATCATGGATGGAAATCGTTTCGTCGTAGGCTTTCAGCATAGACGGATTCAGCAGCGTGTTTTGTAGCGCCACCAGTTTCATTTGCTTGCATCCGCTTTCGTGCCGGAGATTTTGCAAAGAGAAATTTCCTGAAAATGCCGGGTCGGCAATTAAAATATCGGGTTTCCACTTACACAACTGCACCTGGATTTGCGCCATATCCGCAACTTCAAAAATCGTTGCATTATTCAACATCGGAAGCCGTTTCAGGACGGCAATGATCCCGCTACGGATAATGACGGAAGGTTCGGCGACTACGATTTGCATGCGTACGCTCATCGTATACTTCGTTTTTGCTCCAGCGCCTTTATTACCGGGACGAACAGATGATCCTCCACACTATTATGGGAAGCCAGGTCTCGCGAACAGGAAAATATATCAAATAACACGCTGTTGAGTTCGTTGCTGCTTTTGGCCGGATAATATTTGATGATAATGTCTTTCAGTTCGGAGAGTTTGGCGTCGACATGGTCGTGCTGCTTGCTGAATATCTCGATATGATACTGTTGTTTTTTTCCGTCCAACAACAGATCGACGTACGGAAATACTGTTATCTCTTCATACTGCATGTGTTTCCGCACTTCGGCCACGTATTCGTCGTAATAACGGATAATCGCCCGCGCCACGTCGTTATGATCCCGGTTTAAGGCCTCTACCAGTTTGAGCCGGATAGCCGGCAGGCGGAAATCCAGAAAATACGCATGAGAGTTGCGCAGATAGGCAATCAGTGATTTTACGGACAGCGAAGTGTCTATTTCATCTTGCCGTTCTTCGTCAATCAACATGTTCACCACGGTTAGAAACGTTTTTTTATCAACGTCATTCTTCCGGCAGACTTCGCCTATGGATTGCTCCCCAAAGCCCAAGGCGATGCCGAAGCGACTCATCACAAGAAGCATGGCATAATTCTCGCATATCAAATCGCTCATTTTATCAAATTCTTTATATTTACCCAAATGATACATACGTATGATTTTTTCTATTGAACGGGACAAAGATAGCTCTTTTTATAATATGAATTTCAATATACAAATAGGTATTTTTGTTTCCGGCCATACCTATTTATAATGAGACTTAATCCAATAGTTTTGCCGTACTTTTATGACAAATGAAAGGGATTTTTACCGTACTTTTATGACAAATACATTACTACATGACAAAAAAAAATTTGCCACAATAAATTGAAAACCAACGAAAAAAGGTGATGATTTATTTGGAAAAGACCTTGAAATTTTGTATCTTTATAACGGGTAACTCTGCCACCTCTCCGCTTCAAAAGTAAAAAACAGGAATGGAAAACCTGAATTGCAAATTGTTATCTCTTTCAACCGACCCGAAAATGCGCAGGAACTTTACAAAGAACGGTGGCAGATTGAAACGACTTTCAGGGCGTTTTACAGAAAATTCGCCGCCATCAATTTCGCAGGCAGCAGCAAAAATAGAGGAGATGACAGGAATCAAACGCGGTGAAACACAAACGCGGAAGTTTCTTAAATCATTAAATTTCAAATTCATGAAAGTCGGTTCTGTGCCGGCAAAGG
>JAITPV010000182.1 GCA_031289275.1 Tannerella sp. | reverse complement strand
GAATCTTTCAATACCCCACACAAAGATTTCCGTCAAATGTTCCTCGTAATCGCGGGAGGCAATTACTTCTCTTGAGTGTCGATCCATTGCAAGATACGTTGATGAACTTCGGAAACGGGATAGAATGATCCTTGTTCGATTTGATGAAAGTGATCCCACCATTCTTCTTGCGTACCGTGGAACGGCACATTGGGATTCCATCTGTCGGACGACGAGGTTTCGGCGCTCGCACTTTCATAAGCCACCGCAGGCTCGCTGACTGTCAACGGCGCAGGGTCTTTGGTTATATACGGTTTGTTCGGCATAACTGCATTATTTTATGTATGCTGCAAAAGTACGAAAAGCAATGGAGAATGGAGAATAAATATGAAATTTCATTCTCCATTCTCCATTTTAATAACTATCCATGTGCACACCTTTGATGGCGCGTCCGCTGGGTTCGTTCATGTTTTGGAACGATTTGTCCCAGGCAAGCGCTTCGGCCGTAGAGCAGGCTACGCTCGGAATAGACGGTACGGAACGGATGGCGTTTTCGCTCGGAAAATATTCTTCGAAGATGCTGCGGTAACGGTATTCCTCTTTGTTCATCGGTGTATTGATGGGGAACCGTTCTGCGGCGTGCGCCATTTGTTCGTCCGTAACTTCGTTTTCGGCAATGGCTTTGAGGGTATCGATCCAATTGTATCCGACGCCATCGGAGAATTGTTCTTTCTGACGCCAAGCCACGCTTTCGGGTAACATCTCTTCAAAGGCTTCACGCAGGATTTTTTTCTCAATCACCTTGCCAGGAGCCATTTTCGATGCGGGATTCAGGCGCATGGCGACGTCCAGAAATTCCTTGTCCAGAAACGGTACACGTCCTTCTACGCCCCAGGCGGCTAAACTCTTATTCGCCCGAAGGCAGTCGTACAGATAGAGTTTGCTGATTTTACGAATCGTTTCATTGTGGAAAGCCTCCGCATCCGGCGCCTTATGGAAATAGAGGTATCCTCCGAATACTTCGTCGGCGCCTTCGCCGCTGAGTACCATTTTAATTCCCATGCTTTTGATGACACGCGCAAGCAGATACATCGGCGTAGAGGCGCGGACGGTGGTCACGTCGTAGGTTTCAATATGATAGATCACGTCGCGAATGGCATCGAGGCCTTCCTGTATGGTGTAATGGATTTCGTGATGCACTGTCCCGATATGATCGGCCACTTTTTGGGCGGCCGTCAAGTCCGGCGAACCTTCCAGCCCAATGGCGAAGGAATGTAACTGAGGCCACCAGGCTTCCGTTTTCCGGTCACTTTCGATACGTTTGGAGGCATACAGTTTGGCTACGGCGGAGATGATGGACGAGTCCAGCCCGCCGGAAAGCAGCACGCCATAGGGCACGTCGCTCATCAACTGGCGGCAGACGGCATCTTCCAACGACCGGTGCAGGAGTTCCTTATCGCTTGGATTGTTCTTAACGTTGTCGTAATCCATCCACTCGCGTTGATACCATTGCACAGGCGCCGGATCGCCGCTATACCAGTAACAGCCGGGTTTAAACTGGTCGTATTGTGTCGCAAAGCCTTCCAGGGCTTTCAATTCGGACGATACCAGCACATGGCCTTCCGCATCCATTCCGGTATAGAGCGGAATGACGCCGATCGGGTCGCGGGCGATCAGGAAAACATCTTTTGCCTCGTCGTAGAGCGCAAAGGCAAAAATACCGTTCAGGTCTTCCAGAAAATGAATGCCTTTTTCCTGGTAGAGGGCCAGAATGATTTCGCAATCCGAACCGGTCCGGAAGTCATATTTGTTTTCAAATTGGGTGCGCAGTTCACGATGATTATAGATTTCTCCGTTTACGCACAGGGCTACGTGGCCGTCCGGACTGAACAGGGGTTGCTTCCCGGAAGCCGGGTCTACGATAGAAAGGCGTTCATGCGCCAGAATGGCGGTTTTGCCGGTATAAATTCCGCTCCAATCCGGCCCCCGGTGGCGGATGCGTTTACTCATTTGTAATGCTTGCGTACGGAGAACGTCCTGTGGCTCGTCCTTACGTATGTTGAAAATAGCTGTTATTCCACACATAAAGTTTTAATTGTCTGTTTTGTTAATGAATCTATATGAATCTCGGAAATGCCTCTTTGTTATTCACTCAGAAACCGGTCGATGGATGCGGCGGTTTTACGTCCGGCGGCCATAGCGCGTACAACCAAACTGGCTCCGGAGACGGCATCGCCGCAGGCAAATACTTTCCGGCAGGAGGTTTGGTCGTTGTTGTCGACTGAGATGTTTTTGCGTTCGTTCGTTTCGAGCGTCAGTTCTTTGAGCAGTCCTTCCTGAACGGGGTGTACAAATCCCATGGAGAGGAAAACCAAGTCTACCTCCAATCGTTCTTTCTTTCCGGTCAACCGCATGACCGGACGCTCGTCCTTTTTGCCCGACATCCATTCCACCTCTTCGATTTCGACGGCTTTAAGAAGGCCGTTTTCTCCGATAAACTTGTTGGTCGTCAGGTTCCAGCGACGTGTGCAACCCTCTTCGTGACTACTGCTTGTTTTGAGTATCTGCGGATACATCGGCCAAGGAGTGGCGGGGTTGAAATCGGCTGGGGGTTGGGGCAGTATTTCAATTTGGGTGACGCTTGCCGCACCGTGCCGGTTGGATGTGCCGACACAGTCGCTACCCGTGTCGCCTCCGCCAATTACCAACACCTTTTTCCCTTTGGCATGAATAAGTTCCGTTTTCGGTATGTCGATACCTTGCAACATGCGGTTTTGTTGAGCCAGCAGTTCCATGGCGAAATGCACGCCTTTCAGGTCGCGTCCGTCGACCGGCAGATCGCGCGGCGTCTCACTGCCGATCGCCACGCAAACCGCATCAAACGATTGGAGCAGTTCTTGGGCGGAAATATCCTTGCCTGCGTTCGTATTTGTTTTGAAGATGATGCCTTCCGTTTCCATCAGCCGGACACGGCGGTTGATGATTTTTTTACTTAGCTTGAAATTCGGAATGCCATACCGGAGCAGTCCGCCGATAAATTCGTCTTTTTCAAAAACGGTTACCAAGTAGCCTTTTCGGTTCAACCGGTTAGCCACGGTCAATCCGGCCGGCCCGCTGCCGATGACGGCTACATTCTTTCCGTTACGCACCGGATGCACCGGCCGGATGTAACCCTCCCGGAATGCCATCTCGGCAATCGCCACTTCGTTTTCGCGGATGGTCACCGGTTCATGGATGCTGAGCGAAAGCACACAACTTTTTTCACACAGCGCCGGACAAATACGGCCGGTAAATTCCGGAAAGTCGCATGTTTGTTCCAAAATATAATAGGCTTCTTCCCAGAGTCCGCGATAGAGTTTATCTTGCCATTCCGGCTGTTTATTGCCGATCGGACATGCCCAATGACAGAACGGTACGCCGCAATCCATGCAACGGGAAGCCTGCGTACGGCGGTTGCTGCTGTTCAGGGTCTGTTCAACTTCACTGAAATCATTGATTCTATCGTCTACCGGACGGTATCCGGCTTCTTGTCTGGGTATAGTTAAAAATGCTTTTGGATTCCCCATTTTCTTCTTATTTAGGTTTAATAATCTTGTTGCATCTCTGCAATTTTCTGTTGTAACTTTTTCACTTGCTCTTCCTGCAATACTTTTTTGTATTCAATGGGAACGATTTGGATAAATTCACCTGCATATTTGTCCCATTGGTCTATGATTTTAGCTGCCAGCGGGCTATCCGTGTATTGATGATGTTTGCATATCAATTCATACAAGTCCTTGCGTGTTACGCTGTCTTCAATTAAGGAAAGTTCGACCGTTTCCATATTGCAATAAAAATCAAAGTCTCCGTTTTTGTTCCACACATAGGCTACTCCGCCGCTCATGCCGGCAGCGAAATTTCGCCCTGTGTCACCCAGAACGACGACCCGTCCGCCGGTCATGTATTCGCAGCAATGATCGCTCACCCCTTCCACTACGGCGATGGCGCCGCTGTTGCGTACGCAGAACCGTTCGCCCACGCGACCGTTGATGTATACTTCGCCGCCGGTTGCACCATATAATAATGTATTGCCGGCGATCGTATTGTTTTCGGCGACAAAGGGCGATCGTGTCGGCGGTCTCAGGCTGATGTATCCTCCGCTTAGTCCTTTGCCCAAGTAATCGTTGGCTTCACCTTCGAGATGGAAATGGAGGCCGTGAATCAGGAATGCGCCGAAACTTTGTCCGGCAGAGCCTTTGAATTTCACGTTCAGCGTATGGTCGGGCAAGCCGGCGCTTCCGTATTTTTTCGCAATTATGCCCGACAGCATCGCGCCGACCGACCGGTCTGTGTTGGCTATGATGTAATCCAAAGAAACTTTACTCTGTTTTTCAATCGCATCCTTGGCTTGCCGGATCATATCCAGGTCTTTCACGCCGTCGATTTGATGTTTTTGCCGGATCGTCTGCCGAATAGATGTGCCGTTATCCGGCTGATTAAAATGCAAGAGGTTGGAAAAGTCCAACAGATTATGTTTGACAATGCCGTTAAGCGGTTTCCGTTCGATCAAATCGGTTCGTCCGATAATATCGTCAAATTTGGCAAAGCCCATTTCGGCTAAATATTCACGTATTTCTTCGGCCAGGAAAGTAAAGAAATTCACTAAATACTCATGCCGTCCGAGGAAACGTTTGCGCAGGGCTTCGTCTTGAGTGGCAATGCCTACGGGGCAAGTGTTCATGTGGCATTTCCGCATCATGACGCATCCCAGCACGATCAGCGCGGAAGTGGCAAAGCCAAATTCTTCGGCTCCCAGCATGGCCATGAGGATGATATCCCGGCCGGTTTTCAACTGCCCGTCACATTGCAGGCGTACTTGTCCACGCAGTCCGTTCAATACTAAGACTTGCTGTGTTTCCGACAATCCGATTTCGGAGGTTGACCCGGCATAACGTATCGAACTGATGGGCGATGCGCCCGTACCGCCTTCGGACCCGGAGATGATGATCCGGTCGGCTTTGGCTTTGGCTACGCCGGCGGCAATCGTTCCGACACCGCTTTCCGAGACGAGTTTAACACTGATTTCCGCATTCGGGTTGACGTTTTTAAGGTCAAAAATCAACTGCGCCAAATCTTCTATTGAGTATATGTCGTGGTGCGGAGGAGGCGAAATCAGCGAGATTCCCGGAATGGAGTGTCGCGTCTTTGCAATGATTTCATTCACTTTATGTCCGGGCAGTTGACCGCCTTCACCCGGCTTGGCGCCCTGTGCGATTTTGATTTGTATCTCATCGGCGTTAATCAGGTATTCGGTCGTTACGCCGAACCGTCCCGACGCCACCTGTTTGATGGCGGAACGAAGCGACGATCCGTCGGCACGCGGTTTGAAGCGCTCCGGGTCTTCCCCTCCTTCGCCGGTATTGCTGCGCCCGTGGATTTTATTCATCGCCAGGGCAATGGTTTCGTGTGCTTCCTGACTGATGGAGCCGTAACTCATGGCGCCCGTCACAAAGCGTTTCATGATTTCATCGGCCGGCTCGACCTGCTCTATCGGGATAGCGTGCCCTTTTTTACAGGTGAGGAAATCACGCAGGAAGGTGGTCTGTTCTTTTTCGTTTACCAGCCGGGTGTATTCCTTGAATTTCTTGTAACTGCCCAATCGCGTAGCTAATTGCAGGGTCGAAATGGTTTCCGGGTTCCAGGCATGTTTCTCGCCGTCTTTGCGGTAACTGAGAATGCCGTAATACGGTATGATTTTCTCCTGCGGCAAATGAAAGGCATTGTCATGCAGCCGCCTGGAGTCATGAGCAATTTCTTCTAAACGGATACCGCCCATTTTACTGCTCGTATTTCCAAAATATTTGTTTGCTAATCCTTCGCTCAGTCCGATCGCTTCAAATAATTTCGCTCCGCGGTAGCTGCGTATGGTGCTGATGCCCATTTTGCTGATTACTTTGAACAGGCCTTTGCAAAGCGCTTTGATGTAATTCTTTTCAGCCGTTCCGTAGTCCAGTTGGATTTCTTTTTTCTTCACCAAATCATCCACTACGGCAAACGCCATATAGGGATTCAGTGCGCTGGCGCCGTATCCCAGCAGCAACGCTGCGTGCATTACTTCGCGTAATTCGCCGGTTTCGACGATCAGGGCGGTTTGTACACGTTTTTGTACCGAGATCAGGTGATGATGTACCGCACTTACGGCCAACAGGGACGGGATGGGCGCATATTTTTCGTCGACATTCCGGTCGCTCAATATGATATAGTTCACTCCGTCGGCAACCGATTGTTCGGCCTGTTTACAGAGCCGGTCCAGTGCATGTTCCAATCCTTCACTGCCGTTGGCTACTTCATATACCATTTTTATCTTAACGGATTTGAATCCTTTGTAACGGATGTTGGAGAGCATATCCAACTGCGTGTTAGTCAGGATCGGGTGAGGGAGGCGCACCATCTTGCAATGCGTGGCGTGCGGGCGGAGAATATTGTCGCCGACGGCGCCGATGTATTCCGTCAAGCTCATCACCAATTCTTCCCGGATCGGATCAATGGGCGGATTGGTTACTTGCGCAAATTGTTGGCGGAAATAGTTGTACAACAGTTGCGGGCGGGTAGACAATACGGCTAACGGCGTATCGTTTCCCATCGAACCGACGGGTTCGGCGCCGCTTGTACACATCGGGGTCAAGATGCGTTCCACATCTTCGCGATTATAGTCGAAAAGGCGGAGCAACCGGTCGTAATGTTCAATGTTGCTTGCCGTATGGCGTCCCGATTGCAGGTTATCCAGCTCGACGCGATTTTCGGTCAGCCACTTACGGTAAGAGATCGCTTCCGCCAACTGTTTTTTCAGTTGAGGATCATAGTATATTTCGCCTTTTTCGGTATCTACCAAAAGGATTTTCCCCGGTTGCAGCCGGCCTTTCTCCTTGATCCGGCTCGGTTCGAAATCAATCACGCCCACTTCGGAGGATACGACCATGATGTCGTCGTTGGTGATCAGGTAGCGTGCCGGACGCAATCCGTTACGGTCAAGCATTCCGCCGGCATATCGTCCGTCGCTGAACAGCAATGCCGCCGGGCCGTCCCACGGTTCCATAAGGATGGAGTGATATTCGTAAAACGCTTTCAAATCCTCGGAAATCGGGTTTTTATCATTAAAACTTTCCGGGATAAGCATCGCCATGACGTGCGGCAAACTCATGCCCGACGCCACTAAAAATTCCAGCGCATTATCCAGCGATGCGCTATCGCTCATATTCGGTTGCATAATCGGACAAACGTCGTCGATATTATCAAGCGAAGGTAATCGCAATACGCTTTCACGCGCTTCCATCCATCCGCGGTTGCCGCGGATGGTATTGATTTCGCCGTTGTGTGCCAGCAGGCGGAAGGGCTGTGCCAAACTCCAGCGTGGAAAGGTGTTCGTACTGAAACGCGAATGTACCAACGCCAGTCCGCTGGTGAAATAGTTATTTACCAGGTCGGGATAGTAATGACGCAACTGCATGGTTTCCAACATACCTTTATATATAATGTTGCGTGTAGACAACGACGTGACGTAAAAATCATCCTTTGCCTCCGGCATATTGTTTGCCACACGTTTTTCGATGCGCCGGCGAACGATGTACAGTTTTAGCTCCAGTTTGGATTGTTCGTTGCAACCGGTGATAAAAAGTTGTCTGATATCCGGTTCCGCGGCCAACGCATCTTTTCCCAGGATAGATGAGTTCGTCGGGACTTTACGTATGTGCATGATCGAAAGACCTTCTTTTTCGACCTCTTCTATCATGATATTCAGGATATGGGACTGTTGTTTTTCATCTTTGGGAAGAAAAATGATGCCGGTACCGTATTTTCCTTTTTCAGGGACGGGAATACCTTGTAACAGAATAAATTCATGTGGAATTTGCACCATGATTCCGGCGCCGTCGCCGGTCTTGTTATCCGCGCCTTCTGCGCCGCGATGCCTCAGGTTTTCGAGTACTTTCAACGCTGATTCTACAATGTCATGGGATTTCTCGCCATGAATATGTACCAACATACCAACTCCACATGCATCATGTTCATAAGAAGCATTGTATAACCCTATTGTATTACTCAAATTCTTTTTTTTATTCATTCTTTTTTGACGTTATGCCTATTAATATCCTTATATATTTATCATTAAGACTGCAAATATAGTTATTTTCTTTCATATTGTATACAAGGGCGTTGTTTTTATTCAAAACCGACAATTATTTTTTTGTACCGGAATAAACCTGACGTTATTTTTTCAGTCTAACATCCAACAAATAAAAGGTAACATAAATTCATTCTTTAAATAGTGAAAATCATGAAAAAGTTAAGTATCATTTTAGGTTTGGGGTTGACAATCGGGCTGTTCCATGTCAACGCAGTAGATGCACAGTCCGTTTCCCTTCAGGTAAACATTAATCTTGACCACCAGCCGGCATGGGGGCCTGTGGGTTATGATTACGCGGCATTCTATTATTTTCCGGCATTGAATATTTATTTTGATGTAAACAATGCCATGTTCTATTATCCGGACGGCAGAAAGTGGCTGGCAAGTTATTATCTGCCTGTAGCGTACAACAGATACGATCTTTACCGCATGTATAAGGTGGTATTGAATGATGTACCTCGTCCGTGGGTACATAATCAAGTACATAAACGCAACTATGCCCATTTTTACAACGACCGGTCGCAGACGCCAATCAGTCATGCGAAAGAGTATCGTTACAGTAAAGCCAAAAACAATACCCGTGCATGGATTGAGCCACGGAATGACAGTCATCGTTCGAACAGCCGGCAACTGTCGGGAAATCGCACGGACAACAATCAGGTAAAATCATCTTCCGATCAACAGAAAGAGTCTCGTAACAGGAGCAGTAAGCCGGAAGAGACAAAGAAGAAGCAAAGCCAAAGCCAGAGCCAGGAAAAAGACCGTTCTTCTTCCCGTTCGGGCAAGCGGAGCAGTAGCAGTAGCAGTAGTCGTTCGGGACGTTAAGATTTCAGGAAATTCATTTTTAACATAGTCCTTTCTGCCTGATTTTAAAAACAGAATGGTGTATGTATAATTGTCGCGGATTAAAAAGCCCTTATTTTCCCAAGGCAACCTTGTAGCGCCGGGAAGATAAGGGCTTGTCGTCTCCCGTCTATTCGGAAGAGCATTCCCGACCCCTCCTGAAGGTAATGTCATTAATATTGAAAAAAAATATTATCTTTGCAGCAAAAACATGACAGCCAATCCATCATTAGAGTTAAATTTTTTGTTCAAAGAACAAATGCAATTAAATTTGTTACCCGCCTTTAAGGAAGATTTTCTGGAGGAAGCCTAAGTACATGACAAAAAATCAAAGACATTAAAATCGAGTTTGGTAAAAGGATTCGGCAATGCAGCGGTAATAGTTTGTAATCCATATTTAAACAGGCTTTTAGCTCTGTGTCCGTGTTTTTTAATTTTTATCTGTTTTATGTTTTCGTGGACGTAAATTCCAACAACATACGCCCATGCGAAAGCAACCATAAC
>JAITPV010000129.1 GCA_031289275.1 Tannerella sp. | reverse complement strand
GTTTTATATGAAAAAAAACATCGTTATTTCACTTGGCTTAATTATCGTATTAAGCAGTTTATGCTACAGACAGGAAGCAAGGGAGACCGTTCGGATTGTTGGGACGCCGAAAGACAATGCGATGGTGGATTTTGCAACAAGAGAACTGCAACGTTACCTCTATCTACGGACAGGAACATTGGCAGTAACCGGAAAATCCAAAAAATCCGCGTCGGCAAAAACAATTCTTCTGTCCGTAGATTCCGGAAAACTGGCGCCCGAAGAATACGAAATTGAAACCCAAGACCCTGTTTTGACTGTCTGCGGAGGAAGCGCGACCGGACTGCTTTACGGTATATACCGGCTGGCGGAACACTGGGGAATCCGCTTCTATCTTCACGGCGATGTTATTCCCGACAGAAAAATCCCTTTTGTCCTGCCGCAAATCAGGGAAAAAGGGAAACCGCTGTTTGCCCTGCGCGGTCTCAATCCGTGGGGTTCGCATCCGCACGGTTTTGACCAGTGGAGCGCCGACGATTATATTGTTCATATAGGGCAACTGACCAAAATGCGGATGAATTTTATCGGCATACACTGTTATCCGGAAGGTCTTCCCTATGCAGAACCGACCGTCTGGATTGGCGAAGAAAAGGATATCCGCCCTGACGGAACGGTTGCATTCGGTTATCCGGCTCATTATTATTCAACCGCTATTATGGGGAATTGGGGGAAAATCACTCCCGGAGAAACGGAATCCTACCTGTTTGGCTCCAGCCAGCTGTTTCCCGAAAAGCATTGGGAGCCGGAAGTCATGCAGGGATTGCCTGCCGGTCCGCAAACGCCGGAAGAATCAAATCTCCTCTTTAACCGTACCGGCCGTCAGTTTTCGAAGGCGTTCACGTTTGCACGTTCCGTAGGCGTTAAAACCTGTATCGGGACAGAGACGCCGATGACAATTCCAAAATTGGTCAGGGAACGGATGGTTGCCGAAGGGAAAAATCCCGACGACGCCGGACAGGTCAAAGAAATTTACAAAGCCATTTTTCGCAGGATTCAGGCAACACATCCGCTGGATTATTATTGGCTTTGGACGGAAGAGAGCTGGACGTGGCGAGGCAACAGCAGGGAGGCGACAGACAGGGTGATTGACGATATTGTCATTGCAAGTCAGGCGCTTGACGAAATTGGCCGTCCTTTTGAGTTGGCCACCGCAGGTTGGGTGGTTGGTCCGGTTGAAGACCGTGCATTGCTCGACCGTAAACTTCCGCCTTCCATTCCGCTCAGTTCCATAAGTCGCGATGTCGGACATGTGGCAGTCGATAGCGCATACCGCCAGATAAAGAGAGCCGGAAAATGGGCTATTCCCTGGATGGAAAGCGATCATTATCACGGGTTGAACAATCCGCAGATTTTCGTTTCACGTATCCGCAACGATGCGGCAGATGCACTTGCCTATGGCTGCAACGGGCTTATGGGGCTACACTGGCGTACCGAAGAACTGAGCCCGAACATAGCGGCGCTGGCGCAGGCGGCATGGAATCAGGACGCATGGAATCCGACGCCGGGACAACAACTGCCGGAACAGGTAAAAAAGCCGCTTTTTGACGGACAGTCAAACAGGGGAATGGAATCCATTGATTTCTGGCGAGACTGGGCAGAAAACATGTTTGGTCAGGAAATTGCCGAAGAAGCAGCTCAATTTTTCCACTCTATTGACGGTAACCTTCCGATATCCGTTCAGAAATCTTGTCCGGGAGGCAGTTTGTCTCCCGACAGCAATCCGTGGGAAACTGTTCAAAAACGTTTTGCCTTTGTAGATGACTTTTGCCGTCTTCGTTCCCGTGTTTCTTCTGCCGGCAATCAGGAACGTTTTGAGTTTTGGCAAAATTTCCTGCTGTATTACCGTCAGCAGGCTCAAGTTCGTTGTACGCTTGGCAAATTTTATGCGCTGACAAAAGAAATCGAATCTGAAAATGAGGATATTACGAAAAAGAACCGTGCCGAAAAGGAACTTTTACCGCTGTTTGGGGAGTTGACGCAACAGTATGGCGCCATGTCAACTTTTCTGCAGGAGACTGTAACGACCAACGGAGGATTGATGGAGATAGTCTTCATGGAACAGTTCGATTCATGGCGTAAAACCGTCTGGGACAATCCGAAACAGAAACTCGAAAAATTGATGGGTCGTCCGGTTGGTGCAGCAGTTGATGCGTGGAAAGAATATCGTGGCAAACCGCGTATTTTTATTCCGACACTTCGTACCGTTGCTTTTGCCGACGAAAAAGTGATGTTGCCGGTGAAAATCCATTCGCCCAAACCTCCGGTGAAAGCAGTTCTATACTGGAAAGAATTGGGTGCAAACACGACATTCAGGAAAGTGGAATTGCTGCATCTAGGCAAAAGCAATTATCAGGTTACGCTACCTTTTTTGGGACAAAACCGGAAAGCAATTGAATATTATATTGAAGCAACTTTTGAAGGAAACAGCATGCGTTTTCCTTCGACGGCTCCGGAGTTGAATCAAACTGTAATATGGTTTCCGCAATCAAAATAACCCGCGTATGTTATAATATTGGAGAGCCTACGCATACTTTTGGTAACGGCAAAACGCGGAACAAAAGAAACATTTAATCAGAGCGACGCTTACCTGCTCATAATTCCAAATATTATGCGTAAATTTGTAGCCGTAAATAAAACAATAATTACGGCTACAAATTTAAATTCAGTCCCGTGAAATGATATGAACAGGTTATTTCTATGTAGTGTCTTATTTTTTTACAGGTTTATCATTGGAAGCGCAGACTGATGAATAAAAATATTTTATATTTCGCGAAAAAACAGTACTTTTGTACGCTCAAATAAATATTTGCATGATGGAAACAAAAACAGTAAAAAAAGTGCCCTACGGCAATTCGGATTTCAGAGACATGATACTCAACAATTATGCCTACGTGGACAAGACACGCTTTATCGCAGAACTGGAAAGGGAAGCCAACCGCAACCATTTCTTCATCCGTCCGCGCAAGTTTGGAAAAAGTTTATTCTTCAGGATGCTGGATTGTTATTACAACATTAATTTTAAGGA
>JAITPV010000046.1 GCA_031289275.1 Tannerella sp. | reverse complement strand
GGCTGTTTGTTGAGATAATACAGACCATAGTGACAATTCTGGAAATGGATGCGGACGAATTACTTGAAAAAATAGTAACGAATCCTGCTGTTGAACAATTGATAGCCAATATGCTCGAAAGTCAGCTCCAAGAGGCCGGTTGATGAAAATGGAAAATGTATTTTATTTATATACAAAGAGTTAATAAATTGACACTTCTCGTTATTAATTCTTTGTCAATTGATTAAGGAGAAGTGCGAAACATTAGAATTAAGAATTAAGAGTGATGATTACATTAATCATATCGAACACGGGGGCACGGACGGCGGAAATCCGTGCCACCTCGTCATTACGAACGCAGTGAAGCAATCGCCCATACAACTGATAAACTTGGTGCATTGAAAAAAGGCATCAAACCCGACACGACGAAGCATATCGGCAGTCATCTCATAACTCATAACTCTTAATTCTTAACTCTTAATTCCCTGTTCGTTTGTTGTAAATAGCCCGCCATTTCCTGCTGTATCTGTTGTGCTTCTCGTCGGGCGGCGATGGCAAAGGCTTCCGTCCGGTCGGCATAAATAATCGCACGCGAGGAGTTCACCAACAATCCGCATTGTGTATTCATCCCGTACTTGCAGACTTCCGCCAGCGAGCCTCCCTGGGCGCCGACGCCCGGAACCAGCAGAAAATGATCCGGTACATGTTTGCGAATCTCAAGAAACATTTTCCCCTGTGTGGCGCCGACCACATACATCATTTGTTCGGCGTCAGCCCATTCCTGCGATTTCTTCAGGACTTTCTCGAATAACCGTTCTCCATTGGCATCGGCGGTCAGTTGGAAATCCTGCGAGCCTTTGTTTGACGTCAAGGCCAGCAAAATGACCCATCGCCCGTCGACCAGAAAAGGCCTTACGCTGTCTTCGCCCATATAAGGCGCGACCGTTACCGCGTCGACATTCGAATGTTCGAAAAAGGAACGGGCGTATAACTCGGAAGTATTCCCGATGTCCCCCCGTTTGGCGTCGGCAATGACGAACTGGTCGGGATAGCGTTTCCGCAGGTAAGCGACGGTCTTCTCGAAGGCCAGCATGCCTTTGACGCCCAGACTTTCGTAAAAAGCCAGGTTGGGTTTGTAGGCGACGCAATAGTCGGACGTTGCGTCAATGATCGCCCTGTTGAAGGCGAAAACCGGGTCTTCATCGTCCAGCAGATGCGTGGGGACAAGCCGGATGTCCGTATCCAATCCTACGCACAGAAAGGATTGTTTCCGACGGATATTTTCAAAAAGTTCTTGTTTAGTCATTGTTCCGGTAAATTATTCCAGCTATTGGATAGTGTTATTTTTCTTGTTTCAAAGGTCGCTTTCTTTTAGCCGTTCCGTATTTTCGGCCACGATCAGGTGGTTGATGCAATCCTGGATATCCCCGTCCATAAAAGCAGACAGGTTGTAGATCGTATAATTGATGCGGTGATCGGTGATACGTCCCTGCGGATAGTTATAGGTACGGATTTTGGCCGAACGGTCGCCGGTAGAAACCATCGTTTTGCGTTTCGAGGCGATCTCGTCCAGGTATTTCCGGTATTCCAGGTTGTACAGTCTTGTCCGGAGTTCGGCCAGGGCTTTGTCATAGTTCTTCAGTTTGGAACGTTCATCCTGACATTGCACCACGATGCCCGAAGGAATGTGGGTCAGGCGGATCGCCGAATAGGTTGTATTGACGGATTGTCCTCCGGCTCCGGAAGAACAAAACTCATCGCGCCGGATGTCTCTTTTTTCATTGATTTCCACGTCAAATTCGTCCGCTTCGGGCAACACGGCCACCGTTGCCGCCGAGGTATGCACGCGCCCCTGCGTTTCCGTCTGCGGCACCCGTTGCACCCGGTGTACGCCCGATTCGTATTTCAGGATACCGTACACGCCTTCGCCGGCCACGGCAAAGATAATCTCTTTATATCCTCCCGCCGTTCCTTCGTTGACGTGAGTGATCTGTACCTTCCAGCCTTTCGTCTCGCAATATTTGGCATACATCTTGAACAGGTCGCCGGCAAAGATGGCCGCTTCGTCGCCCCCCGTTCCGCCCCGTATTTCAACAATGGCATTCTTGCCGTCCTGCGGGTCGGCCGGAACAAGCAGCAGTTTGATCTGCTCTTCCAGTTCGGGCAAATACGCCTGGCAGGATTCCCATTCCTCGCGGGCGAGTTCTTTCATGTCCGTATCCGTTTCGCCGGCCAGCATCGCTTTGGCTTCTTCCATGCCGTTGAGGGTTTGCAGATAGGTGGCTCTTGCCTTCATCAACTCTTCCAGTTCCCGGTATTCTTTGGAGAGCCGGACGAAACGCTTTTGGTCGGCAATGACCGCCGGATCGGTAATCAGTGTCGAAACTTCTTCGAAACGGCCGGTCAGGCTGTCGAGTTTGGATAATATCGTAGGGTGTTCTGACATGCTTTTGTGTTAGTATCTCCATTCTCCGGCTTCAGACCGGATGATCAATTCTTTTTGACTGCTTTCTTCGACCCGGCCGACGATTTGCGCCTCGACGCCGAAGGATTGTGAAACGCCGATCACGTCTGCCGCACAGGATGGGTCAAGGTATATTTCCATGCGATGTCCCATATTGAAGACCTGATACATTTCCGACCGGCCGGCGCCGCTCTGCTCCTGTATAATCCGGAACAACGGCGGGATGGGGAAGAGATTGTCTTTCACGATGCGGACATTGTCGACAAAATGAAGTATTTTGGTTTGTGCGCCGCCGGAGCAGTGCACCATCCCGTGAATCTGCGTCCGCGGCAGGACATCGAACAGTTTTTTCACCACCGGCGCATACGTCCGGGTCGGCGAAAGTACGAGTTTTCCGGCATCGACCGGTACGCCCGCTACCGCATCCGTCAAACGAAGTCTGCCCGAATAAACCAATTCGTCAGGCACCGCGGCATCAAAACTTTCGGGATACTTCCCGGCCAGGTATTTGGCAAACATATCGTGACGGGCGGAAGTCAGCCCGTTGCTTCCCATGCCTCCGTTGTATGTCTTTTCGTACGTTGCCTGCCCGTCGGAAGCCAATCCCACGATCACGTCGCCCGGTCGGATGTGTGCATTATCAATCACGTCGCTGCGTTTCATGCGGCAGGTGACGGTGCTGTCTACGATGATGGTACGCACCAAATCTCCCACGTCGGCCGTTTCGCCGCCGGTGGCGTAAACGCCGATACCCATGCCGCGCAGTTCGGCCAGCAATTCCTCCGTGCCGTTGATAACGGCGGCGATCACTTCGCCGGGAATCAACTGCTTGTTGCGGCCAATGGTGCTTGAAACTAAAATATTGTCAATGGCGCCGACGCACAGCAAGTCGTCGATGTTCATGATCAATGCGTCCTGGGCAATCCCTTTCCAGACGTTCAAATCTCCGGTTTCACGCCAGTACATGTAGGCCAGTGAGGATTTCGTGCCGGCTCCGTCGGCGTGCATGATGTTGCAATAATCCGGGTCGCCGCCCAGCATGTCGGGGATAATTTTGCAGAAGGCTTTCGGATAAAGCCCCTTGTCGATGTGCTTGATTGCGTTGTGCACCTCTTCCTTGGAAGCGCTGACGCCGCGCAGGTTATATCGTTGTTGGTCGTTCATGAACAGGTTATTTTTTGACAGTAGACGATTTTGAGGGAGTTGACCGGGCTGTTGCCGTCGTTTTCGGGGAGGTATTTCCCACACCGGAAGTCTTCTTCACGGCGTTAGTAGCTTTTTTTTGAAGATGCAGCGGGGGATCATCCTCTCCGGCTGTGTCGTAATAATATAATTGATAATCTTCAATAAGCCTGATTAGCTTGGTTGGATACTGTGAATCCGTTGCATAACCGCACTTTCGCAGGCCTTCCGCCCACTTTTTATAGTCCGTTGGATTCAATTTGAACAGCGGACTGTAAAACGAACGTTCCTTTAAAAAACGGGAATGGTCTTCAAACGAACTGTACTCATATAAATATTTGCGGAAACACTCGTATTCGTCCACATCATTTTTATAGACGGATAACCCTTTCCAGTCCGTACATTTGATTCCGAAATGATTATTTCCGGCCAGCGCCAGATAACTTTGTCCGGCAGCCGACTCTAAAATAGCTTGTGCCAGGGTGATACTGGCCGGGATATTATATTTTTTTTGCTGCTGGATAGCTATTCTGTAATGGGCGCCGATGTAATCCAGATATACGGAATTTGATCCGGCTGCCGTTTTTGTTTCCGGGGCCTTGGCGTATATTGAACCTGTGGTTAACAAACTGATGGTTATCCACAGCAAGACTTTGATCCCTGTTCTGTCATTCTTTTTCATGCGTCATTTCTTATCTGAGTTTAATTATATCACCTTTTTCAGGCACGAAATTTTTTTCCTTCCGATTCATCTTGTATAAGTCCTTCACCCGGATGCCATAGTGTTGCGAAATAGAGTACATGGATTCACCGGCTTGTACTTGATGATTGAGATGGGGCTTCGCCGCTTTTTTCTTTTTCTTTTCGAGATATATAATAGTGCCTTTCCGAAGAGGGAAATCCGTGGGCGCCTCGTTGAATTTCGCTATTTTTTGAGCCTTAAGGCCTAATTCCACGGCAATACTTCCGAACGAATCTCCGTCGCCGGCAAGCACATACCTGAGTCCGTATATATTATCGATTTCATGCGAATAGGGTTTATTGAAGGAAGATTTCTCTTCAACTGCGATAACGTTCTTACCGTTCATCTGATCATAACGATATAATTGGTATCTTTCGATCAGGCTGATCAGTTTGTCCGCATATTTATGATCCGTAGCGTATCCGCAGGTTTGTAATCCTTTCGCCCATTTGGAATAATCGGTCTTGTTTAATTTGAACAACGGTTCATAGCGGGAACGTTCGGTCAAAAACCGGGAATGATCCGCATAGGAATCCTCCACGCGCGCATATTTACGGAAACACTCGTTGGGTTTCTCCGCATTTTTATAGACACAGTCCCCATTCCATCCGGAATGGCATTTGATGCCGAAATGATTATTGGACTTCTGCGCCAATAGCGATTGTCCGGCGCCGGATTCCAAAAGAGCTTGCGCCAGCGTGATACTGGCCGGGATGCGATGCGTTTCAAATTCCTGTATGGCTATCTGACTGTAACGGTCAATATACTGTTCGTAAGAAGCATTTTTTTGTTGCGCAGTTATATGCAAAATGCTGAAAGGAAGGAACCATAGGACGAGAAAAAGCAATCGTCCATGAATAGAATGGAAATAAAAATTGCATGTACGACACTTTTGCGTGCCATATATGAAATTCTCCGGACATTTTGCCCTATTTACTTTTTTCTTTCTCATTAGTAATTATCAATTATACAATTATTTAAGCGCTAATCTGATATTCTTTTTCCCATTATGCGCTCCAAATTTGAGGCAAAGATAGAGAAAAAAAATGTAATTTAAAAATGTAATCGTTAATTGAGGGTTTTTTATAATTTATTCTTGCTTTTTACGGTTTGGGGCTTTTGCGAAAAATACCGATTTTGTTGCAATCAACAGGTAAAGATTGCTGCACTAAGGAAATTTATTGTAATTTTGCTTGCTGTTTAATTCCAATTATATTGACAAGTATGGATACACAAAAGAAAAACTTCTTTATCAGTTGCACGGATAAAGATTTCGACTCGGTCAAATGGATGATTGAGACACTGGAAAGCGCCGGTCATAGAATCACTCTCCTGGTGGGAAGTCACAGGGTATGGTGGAACTTTATCTCTCCGGATAAAGCCTTGGAGGAGGATGAGTGGGTGATTTGCGTATGTTCGAAAACTTATTTTGAAAGGGAACATTGCCGGACGGAGTTGATGGCGGCCGGCGACAAGGCGGCCGGAAAACTGATTCCCGTACGGGTCGAAGAGGTTGACATGGAAGGGGTCTGTTCGGCGCTTATTCCCATTGACCTGTTTCCGTATGAAAACGACGAGCGACAAAAGGCGGCCGCACTGTTGAACGGTTTGTCCGCCCAAGAACATGTCTTGAAAAAGGAACAGGCCGGATTCCCCGAAAAACGCTTTTTCAATCTGCCGCCCCGGAATCTGCATTTCAGCGGACGGAAAGAAATATTGGAGAAGATTCATCACCTTTTCAAGAAAAATAAACGGATCGCTGTGTTGCCGTCTGTTCCCGGCGCAACGGGCATCGGGAAAACCCAGGTCGCCCTGGAATACGCCCACTGTCATGCGGGTGAATACGACTTTGTCTGGTGGGTCAACGCGGAAAAAGAAGCGACCATCATGCAGGCCTGTGCCGAGTTTGCCAAGACAAACGAACTGACCGGCAAAAACATAGACAGGTTGGATCTAATCATCGACGACGTAAAGGAGTGGATCGCACAAAAGAAGAAATGGCTGATCGTTTTCGATAATGCCGAAGACGAAAACCTCCTTGCGTCCTACATGCCCCGGCAGTACTTCAACCGTCAGCATATCCTGATCACTTCCGGGAAATCGCATTGGGAAGGGACAGAGGAGGTCGATACGGATGTCTTCCGGCCGAACGAAGCGGCCGAATTTCTGACAAAACGCACCCGTTTGCCGCAGGATGAGTTTCAGCTGCCGCTGGCGGAAGCGCTCGGACGTCTTCCGCTGGCATTGGAACTGGCGGCGGCATATATCAAGGCAAACAAAATCAGTTATCGCGAATACCTGAACCTGCTTGATACCTGTCCGCCGGAACGCCTGAAAGAATACCCCGATAACGCCTCACTCCAAACCGTATACAAAACCTGGCGCATCTCCATCGACCGGATAACCGACCACGACAGCGCGAAGCGGCGGTTCCACCCCTTCATCCTCTTTACTTTCGGAAAAGGAAAGCGTGAGAGCGTCGTCGGACAACTGCTCAACCTCTGCGCGTTCCTCATGCCGGAGCGGATCGATTACCACTGGTTTAACAGTATGAAATTCTACCTGCCAGTACCTTTACGGCTGGAAGCAAGGGCAAGGGCCAAGTCGACGTTTTGCAAAACGCTGGCGGAATTGACACGGTATTCGCTGGCCGGAATCGAAAACAACCGGATTTATTTCCACCGCGCCATTCAGCAAGTGACCCGCGACAGTCTTCCGCCCAACGAACAGCAGGCCTGGATACGCTACTGCGCATTGCTCCTGATTGAACAAACGCACAAAGACCTCACTGCGCTTATACAGCGCGACATGTTCCTTGACTTTGTCCCTCACTTCCTCTCCGTAGCCGAATGGTGCACGACGGAAATAAAGCATCTCGAAGGCGTGTACTATTTCATCGGGCGCGGATTCGACGAACAATCAATCTATGGCCTGGCCCTGGAATGGTATCGGAAAAGTTTAAGCCTTTCCGAAAAGTTGCTGGGGGAGAAACATCCTGCCACGATCGCGACCGGTCAAAACATCGCAAAACTCTATTACAAGCAGGAAGAGTACGACCAGGCGCTCGAATGGTATCAGAAGACGCTGGCCATCCGCGAAAAGACATTGGGTAAAAACCATAGGGACATAGCGGCCTCGTGCAACCACATCGCCTCCGTCTATCACGATCAGGAAAAATACGACCAGGCGATGGAATGGTATCTGAAGGCGATGTCCGTCCGAGCGAAGGTGCGAGACAGAGATATAGCCATTATTTATAACAATATAGCGACCATCTGCGACCATATGGGCGAGTACGGCGAAGCGATGGAATGGAATCGGAAATCGCTGGCCATCCGCGAAAGGATGTATAAAAACAGCCATCCGGACATGTCCATAAGCTACAACAACATCGCCACCGTCCATCACAATCAGGGCGAGTACGAGTTGGCGCTCGAATGGTATCGGAAAGCAATAGCCGTCGGCGAAGATACCTTGGGGGAATACAGTTTGGGCATGGCTAACACCTTCAGCAACGTCGCCGACACCTATTTTTCAATGAAACAATACGATCAGGCGCTGGAATGGAACCTGAAATCGCTGACCATTCGCGAAAAGATACTGGAAAAGGATCGTCCCGAAACGGCGACCGTCCATTACCGCCTCGGTGAAATCTATCAGCAGCTGGGCAAATACGAAAAAGCGATCGCATCGTTCCGGCAATCGGCCGCCATCCGTGAAAAGCTATTCGGACAGGAGCATATCCGGACGGTCTCCGCCTACACGGGCATCGCAACGTCCTATCGACAGATGGGCAAGCCTGACAGGGCGTTGGAATGGTTTTTGAAGATTTTAGCCTTCGCCGAAAAAAAATTAGGCCCGGAGCATATCGACATCGCCGTAATTCAAAACACCATCGCCTCCATCTACAGAAACCAGAACAAACGCACGCAGGCGTTAAACTGGTTTCTGAAAGTGCAGGAGATATACGAAAAGGATCCCCAAGACTATCTTTTCTTAGTCACGCTCTATAACAGCATTGCGGAAATATATCACCATCAGCGTGACGTCAATCGGGCGACAGAATATTACTGCAAAGCGATCGACATCTTCAAAAATGGATTGTGCGACAATCAGGAAGTTGCATTCATGACCTATTCCAACCTGGCAACCGTCTATCTCAATCAGGCGCTGTTCGACAAAGCCCTGAAAGAATACCTTGTCGTCTACAAACTGTTTTTCGCCAAATTTGACGCCAATCACGCCGGCATCGTGCATGTAAAAAAGAATATGGAAATAGCGTACAACAAAAGCCCGCATACCAAACCCTTTGGCTTCGAGAAATGGCTGGCAGATGCGATAAAAGATGCGACCTGTTCGGCAGTCAATAAACAATAGTATATTTGCACCAACAATAAACAATAGTATAAATTTACAGATATGAAAAAGTATGTTTTATTTGCCATCCTGTGGGCGGCTTCGTGTAGCCTTTTTGCACAGGAAAACTTGTTAAGCGGAAAATATTCCGCAAGTGAACTGCAAAACCTCCTGATTCCGCAAGCGGAATGGACGCCCTTCCCGCGGCTTGCCGACCGCGAAGGATGGGCGAAAGCCGACAAGGAGATGCTTCAGGCGTGTATCAAAGCCGCCGAAGCGTCCATCGATTATGACTGGCCGACTATTCCCGCGACGTTCTCGCTGGCGTTCGTCCGCGACGGTAACAGAAGTCGGTACGAAAGCGTCAGTTTCAAAAAACGTAGCGTACTTGCTACTATGATTGTGGCGGAAACGGCCGAAAACAAAGGTCGGTTCATCGACCCTGTTATCAACGGTATCTGGTCGATATGCGAAGAATCATGGTGGGGTGTTTCCGCTCATTTACCCGGAGGTAAGGAATATTCGGGACTGATGGACGTGTCTCAACCGTTTGTCGATTTGTTTGCCGCCGAAACCGGAAAAGTCCTTGCCTGGGCGGATTATTTTCTCGGAGACAAGTTCGACGCCGTATCCCCGCAAATCCGTAAACGGATGAATAACGAGATAAAATACCGGTTATTTGATCCTTTCATGACGCGCGACCATTGGTGGACAGGAAAAAACGGCACCATCCCCAATAACTGGAATCCGTGGATTTGTTCCAACCTGCTGAATACGGTATTGATCATGGAGAAAGACGAGCAAAAACGCACCGCTATCGTGGACGAACTTTTGCGCGTGCTGGACAATTTCCTCAATCCCTACCCGCAGGACGGCGGATGCGACGAAGGCCCGGGCTACTGGAACGCTGCGGGCGCCGCCTTGTACGACAATCTTGTCCTGCTGAATCTTGCCACCCCCAATTCATTTCAGTATGTGTACGATAATGAGAGATTCAAAAACATGGGGCGTTATATCTACCGGGCGCAAATCGGTGAAACGTATTTCCTGAATTTTGCCGATGCTTCCCCCCGTGTCGGTGTAGGCGCCGATATGGTTTATCGCTTCGGAAAGGATATTCACGATCAGGATATGATGGATTTCGGCGCATATTACCGCAAACCCGGCGGCGCGGCTTCGGCAGGCATACGGAGTTTGTGCGCCCTGTTCATGCAGGACGAGCTTCAACAGGCCACTCAACGATTGCCGCTTCCCAAGGATGTCTGGCTGCCCGACTTGCAGGTTATGACAGCCCGCGATAAACAGGGTGTGTCCGATGGATTTTATGTAGCCGCCAAAGGCGGACACAATAACGAAAGCCATAACCATAACGATGTCGGCAGTTTTGTCGTATTCTATGACGGACAGCCGTTACTGATTGACGTCGGCTCGGGAAAATATACCGCCAAGACATTCAGTCCCCGAAGGTATGAAATTTGGTTTAACCGTTCCGATTTCCATAACCTTCCGACCGTCAATGCCGAAACGCAACAGCCGGGACGCGATTTTAAGGCTTCCGACGTGACTTATCGCGAAGGCAAATCGTCCGTTTCGTTTTCGTTGGATTTGGCTTCGGCTTATCCCCCAAGCGCGGCAATCAACAGTTGGAAGCGGACAATCACGTTTAACCGCGGGAAGGGCGTAATCATCAAAGATGTGACCGACCTGCAGAAAGCCGACGCCGTTGTCGAGCATATCATGACATGCTATCCTGTCGAAGTGACGCAGCCCGGCAAGCTCGTCGTTCATTATCAGGCGAAGAATGGGGAAAATACGGATTTTGTCATCACTTACAATGCGAAACAAATGCAGGCAAAAGTAGAAAAAGTGGAACTGTCCACCGAAGAAGACGAAGGCATACGAGGCGGATGGGGCGACCGGATTTACCGAATCAATTTCAATGTGATTGCTCCCAAACCGAAAGATGCGTATACATTTCAAATCACAAAATGAAAGAGGGTTTTGAGAATGAATCTTGGAATTTTAACACAATGCCCTTATCTTCTCAGGCTCCCTTAGTAGCACCGGATCAGATGTATTCCCCCTTATTTTTTGACAATAATAAAGAATAAGGTACGAGGGGAGTTTGTGTGATCGTTATGGCTACTAAGGGCGCCGGGGGAAATAAGGGTCTTTTCCCTTTTTGATTCCGGCTTGTCCGGGGCAGGATCAGAACTCCTGACCTCTACAAACTGCGCGTCGCGATTTTAGAGTTCACCACCCTTCTATTTTCAAAAACCTCATGCTTTGTGTATTATTAATATAAATGAGTTGGAGGGTCTCAAAAAACTATTTCGTACCTTCACGAAAAAAATTCAGGGGATGACAGCGAATCCAATACACGACACCGTGTTCAAGCGTCTGATGGAAAACGAACGTGTGGCAAGATTCTTTATCGGCACACTTCCGGTGCAAACCATCGTATCGCTGGAAATGAATCCGCAGGAATTTAGGGATGAAAAAGACCGTTGGAGGAGTTGCAGTTCCGGTTACCCGGAAAGTGATCCGGTCATCATTCATAATTGTTTTTCGTGCCTTTTTTGCGACTTTGATAACAAAACGCCCCCTTTTGGTAAAAAAAATCGCGAAATCTTTTGTGCACTTAAAAATAATTCTATCTTTGTCGCCATTACCGACTAAAATAGATAAGTAAGAATGTATCAGAATCAGTCCATACTCACAAAGACGAACGACGTAAAAAACGCAGTATTTTTTACGCCCGATGATGATTTGTTTGTAACAGACGGCAGGTGCGACGAAGCAGCGGAAACGAACAATCGCTCCGCATCTCCGCCCACGTTTGTTACATAGCGCGCTATTTTTCAACATTATCAATTTTATCAGCATTATCAATTTATTTCAATTTACTTATATCAAAACAGAATGTATCATTTTAAAAATTAAAAAATTATGAAGAAGAATTTCTACAATCAAAAGAATCCCCGTTTTTTATCCTGGGGAACAATGAAACGATCCGCCGCTGCGATTTGCCTCGCCGCGGTTATGCTCTTGGCGCCCGCAGTTGTACATGCGGTAAACATTAATTTAGCAAGTCCGGGTACAGCAGGGACGACAGTAGTCTCAGGAGCTACTAACGTTTATACGGTTCCCGCTGCTGTCAATAACTATATTCAGTTGACTGCTGCTGACAGTACGTATGTATTATACGGCACGACGACCAATTATGCTATTCAAGTCCGGGCGAATAATATTACCGTCGTTTTAGCCGGCGCGAGTATTACTTTCTCTGGAGGTTCCGGTGGTGCCGGGTTACACGTTCCTACAGGTTATACAGGTACGACACTTAAAATTAAGAGCGGTGCTTCTAACTTATTGCGGGGCACTTATGGTGGAATTTATGTTGAAGACGCTTTGACCATTGAAAACGATGCTGCTGTTGAAGTTGGTGCTGCTTTGTCAACTTATGCAGGAACATCTGCTGCTGCCATTTCGGCGAGGGCAAATTCTACTATCAACATCGCAAGTGGTAAAATTATAATAAGTAATTCTAAGTACATGACAAAAACTCAAAGACATTAAAATCGAGTATGTCAAAAGGATTCAGCAATGCAGCGGCAATAGTTTGTAATCCATATTTAAACAGGCTTTTAGCTCTGTGTCCGTG
>JAITPV010000013.1 GCA_031289275.1 Tannerella sp. | reverse complement strand
GCAACCTGGGTTAGTTGCCCGGGCAACCCGGGTCGGTTGCCCGACCAAGTATATATTGTATAAATAGCGTGATGTAAATCGCTTTTTACACACTCTTGCTATTTGATTGTGCAAATTTGAAAAGTTTATTTGAAATAACAATAAGATTTATCGGGAAAATGATGCGTGTTTGTGTTATTTAACTATTCGGACAAAAAAAAAGGAAGAATCCCTCATCCAATGATGTGAGACTCTTCCGTCAAATATATGAAATTCGTATTTATTTGATCTTTATCATTCGTGTAAAGGTATGCCCTCTTTTTTCCCCATAGTTATAATATTCTTACCCGACCACGTTGTTGATTCTTCAATAAGGTGTTGAAGATGTGGTTTAATGAGAAGTCTACTTCAAAGCATTTAATATTTTTAGTGATCAGATGTTTTTTGGATTGTGCACCGATTCTCCGTACAAAGATGGCTGAGCAATCTTTTAAAAGTGCTGCGAAGATGTTCAGATTGTCTTCCGTGTGTGCGGCCTGGCCGGTGATCAGACGGACTTCACGGTCTTCGATAAATGCTACGCCATCGTCACCAATCTCATAGATAAGGAGATTCGCAGCCTGTCCGAAGTGCAGGTTAACCGATTCTCCATCACTGCTTGCTATGGCAATTCTGTACGGCATCGTTAGTTATAGGTTTGATATACGCCTGTATAAAGGTCTTCCAAGAACTTTAATCCGCCGTGGTATCCGACATAGGAACTGTGAAGGACTACTTTTTGCTGGAAGGGCGAACTGACACAGATAAAGTTGCCATCGAGCTTTTTCACCAGACTTTTTTCAAAGATACTGCCGGCAATCAGGGGCGGGCCGGCATAGTATTCTTCCTCAATCTGCCGGTGTATCAGGTAGCCATCGGTGGAGAAAACGACATCGGCCTCGATGCCGTAGTTGAAGTTTTTGAAGTAACCGGCTATCCGTTCCTGATGTTCTTCGGGCACATTTTCGGTGATGTATTGCTTGTTGGGCATCAACCCGAAATCGTTGATCAGGAACTTGGACAGGGCTAACGCTCGCGAAGCGGTGGTGACGGTGGAAAACATCTTGGATGCCGTACGATTCTCAAAGAATACGCTTACCGAACGTTCTATGTAATAGTAGTATTCCTGCTCATGTCGAGCAATAATTTCTTCGACCGGGACGGGATCAAGACCGGCAAAGTCGGCCACCGCACGCAGGAACGCCGAGCTTTCATGGGCGCCTATGGGAAGCGTCGGATAATGTAGAAAGGGCGTCCCGAACACTTCTTCCAACAACCGGACATTGCTCAATCCTACCCATGGCGAAACCAGTAGATTAAACTCTGCCAGCGGCACTTTAGACAGGTTCTCCATGCCGCGGTATTCACCAAAGATTATGTTGGGAATCAAGCCCAATTCGCGTACAAGGTTTTCAAGTTCGCGCAAGTCACCTAACCAATACGGGTCGTGAGACGGGACAGGTCCCCATATATTTACCAATCCTTTCACCTTTTCACCACGCAGTTGTTTGACCAGATATTGCCGGATAAGAGCGTCCACTACCCATTCATGCCCTTCGTAGTTAGTACCTTTGAATCCGGGTGTACTAACATGTATCACCGGTTTTGCCTCATTTTGAAACTCACCTACTACCCGTTCTATATCATCTCCTACGATTTCGGTGGTGCAACCGGACAGGACGACAAACAAATCGCCATCAATCACTTTCAATGAGTTCCTGATAATCTCACGCAACTTGTCTTCACCGCCGAAAATAGTTTCCGTTTCACTGATATTGGAGCATGGGTAGGTGTTGGTAGTCAGATAACCTGTTCCGGAACCATCACCCGATACGCGCCCCGCACAACCGGGTCCGGAATGAAACACGGGAACGGCTCTGTGTATAGCCTGCACGGTTTGCGCACCACCCAGTGCACATACGTAGCGCGGCTCATCTAATATTTTTGTCATAACTGCTTACTTTTCATTATTTACTTTGTATATTCATTCATCCGTCTATGGGTCTTAAACTGCTTTTTCGAGTAAGGAATCATGTTTTTGTTCCATCCACCAGTCGGTATAAGGCAGTCGGACGTGCTTCGACAGGTTCTCGGTAAAGCTACGGTTAAGAATAAGGTCGAGCAGGGTCTTACCAAAGCGTAACGTGCCTTTATAGCCGAATACATTGTATTCATCGTAAAGACAATAGCCCGGAATGCCTATTTTCATCGCCCAGATAGCAGAATCCGGATGGCGAGAAAGGAAGATGTCCGGACGAATGGATTTCAGGATGTTCATATACTCGAAGTTCTGGAGGTGATTAACGGTGTAGGTGAAGTCGTTAGGGGAATGGGCGATCAGGTATTTCAAGGCTTCGGGACGGCGACCGTCATCATATTGTTTATCAAAATGCCATGCGGAGAGATGTTCTATCTTCATACCGAACTCCTGCAATACACGTGCGGTATTGGCTCCCAGGTTAGGTCCCATTGCCACCATGGCGGTTTTGCCGGTCAACTGCTCTGTTATCCTGTCTATCTTAGGCAGGTAAATGTCCCTTTCCACTTGTAGAAAGGCTTCCATCTCCGCCTCTTTGTCGACCACCTTGGCTAATTGGCGGAAGAGATCTTCAAATCCGGTAATGCCATGCGGTTGAAGGGAGCGGATAAACGGTACGCCATAAGCGGTTTCCAACCCGACACCCATGTATGACGACAGGGTACTGCACGTCGTAATCGAGGCGGTGGCCTCGGATAAATGCTCGAGTTCTTCGACGGTCGAGGCCGCAAGCAGGAACGTAGGTTCCAAACCAAGTACGGCCAGTATACGAATGATGTCGGCGCGCGTGTTCCATGCCATGCCCGCTGTGAATCCGATGATGTTTACCTTGTTGGTCTTTTGCCGGGGAGGTTTGACAATGTATTTAAGCACCGCATGATAGGTGGCATCGAAACCCGATGCCCATATTTGAGACTTGAACCCTTCACAATGTATGGGCGCCACAGGAATGTCAAGCTCCCCTTTCAGGTCGTCCACGACACCTTCCAAATCTTCACCGATAACTCCGCTTACACAAGAAGCGCCTATAAAAATAACCTTGGGATGGTAGCGCCGGTAGGTCTCCAAAATGACGTCTTTCAGATTGTCGGTTGCACCGAATACCGTGTCGGCTTCCGTCATGTCGGTGCACGTGTAGGCAAAGTGGCTTCTGTCCCGGCCAATGGCGCCCGCCAAAAGTTCAAAGGCGGGTTTTACCTGTGCAATGGCGGCACAACCCGACGGCCCGTGATGCACAATCGCGGCGTCATTGATCTCCGCCGCCTGTGCCAGGGCACAGCCGGAAGGACAGGCGGCCGCCTGACTGAAGCACCTCTTTTTGTTTTCTACACAGCCTCCACAGGCAAACTCCTCTTTTATGTCGCTCAGGGAACCGGAGAACCCGACGATCGAACCGATACGCGATTCCCGGGAACCGCATGACTTACTGTTAATGTCTATTGCCATTTTCTTTATTATTTGTATGTATTATTCCTTTTTCAGCAGCATCCGTTCCCTTGGCTACCGCAACTGCTTCCCTGCCCGCATGTTCCCGTCATCCGTAAGGCATCACCGGGTATCTTGCCGTCTGCGAAGAGTTTGCCGGCAATCTCGCTAACGTTTCCGTTGACCGATTCAACGAATATGCCGTTATCACTCAGCCTTTGATAGGGGACTTGACCGATACCGCCAACCAACAATGCACCGCAATCAGGCAACAGGTTCGCTATTTCGTCCCACCGGTTGCGTGATCGTCCGGGGACTGGGACAGGTCGTTGTTCAATAAGTTGCACGCGCCCTTGGTCATATCCATAAATCCATAGTTGAGCGGCCTCGCCGAGATGTCGATTGACCGTAATGCCGTCACTGCTGGCAACAGCAATATAAGGCTTGTTCAGTAAGTCGCATTCCGTCTTGCGGGCGATGCGTTTTTGGTGTAAGCTACTCCGGTCTTGTTCCAGCAGTCCGATGGCGTCGGCACGACAACGGGCGCAGTGCGACATCTGTTGTATATACACGGATGTTTTTGCCCGTATGAGACGCATGTCCGAAGGTGAAGGCTCGTTTAAGCATTCATAAGGCGTTCCATCAACGGGTATTAAAGGGATACAGTTCTGAATATCGGCTCCCCATCCGGCAGCATAACGTGCTATCTCATGTATATGATGCGCATTGACACGGGGTATAACTACGGTATTTATCTTTACGAGCACGCCATAGTGTTTCAGTAAACGAAGCGCCTGGGTTTGCTTTTCCAATAAAAGAGCAGCCGCTTCCGCTCCATAGTATGTCTTTTTCTGATAATACACCCATTCGTATACTTCCGCACCGATAGCGGTGTCTACGGCATTAATGGTGATGGTGACGTGCGATACATTCAACGCCGCCAGACACGGGACATATTCTGCCAGCGACAATCCGTTGGACGACACACACAGTAACTTGTCGGGATATTTTTCATGAACAAGTTCCAGCGTCCGTATGGTTTCCTGCGGATTGGCAAAGGGGTCGCCCGGACCGGCAATGCCCACCACGGCCAGATTATCCACATGCTGTTCGACATCATCCAAATGCTGCAATGCCTGTTCCGGCTTCAGGATGCTCGTGGAAACACCCGGACGGCTTTCGTTAGCACAGTCAAATTTCCTGTTACAGAAGTTACATTGCACATTACACCTTGGCGCTACCGGAAGGTGAATTCGTCCGGTTGTATGCCGCACGTCCGCATTGAAGCAGGGATGATTACGAATGTCCATGATCATACATATGATTGTCAAATACCCGACTGCTCTCCGCGCACCTCTCCCGATTCAATGGCAAGCAACTGATCCGCCCATGTGGCCGACCATTCGCGCAGCTCATTAATCTCGAGCGGTGTAGGTACTCTTGACAGTGTATGTTCACTGATCTTTTTTGCCAAACTCCGGTAAATGTTCGCCTGTGGCGAGTCGGGAGACGCTTCAATGGTGGTGCGTCCGGACAATTCGGCTTGTGTCACCGTAATGGAGCGTGGTATGTATTCAACAACCTGCGTTCCTGTTTTCCGTGTGAAGTCATCAATGATGGCCTTCTGGTACTGACTGTTTATCGAATTGGCTATTACACCGCCAAACAATGCACCGCCTGAATTGGAATACTTCTTAATACCTTTCATCAAGTTGTTGGAAGCGTAGATCGACATGAAATCGGACGAGGAGACAGTGAAGACATGTTCGGCAATCCCTTCACGAATAGGAACGGCAAATCCGCCGCAGACCACATCGCCCAATACATCGAATATGACGAAATCCAATGCAAGTTCTTCAAAAATCTTTTGCTGTTTCAGCAACTCAACAGCCGTGATGATGCCACGTCCGGCACAACCTACACCCGGCGCCGGACCTCCGGCTTCGACGCAATAAACACCTTTAAAGCCTTCAAATATGGCTTCATGGGCATTCACCTTCTGCTTCTCACGCAACAAGTCCAATACGGTCGGGATGTATTTCCCATCGCGTAAGGTATTGGTTGAATCACTTTTCGGGTCGCACCCAAACTGAAGCACTTTATAACCCGCTTCTACTAAAGCGGCGCTAATATTGGAGGTGGTGGTTGATTTACCTATACCTCCCTTACCATAAATGGCAATTTGCTTGATTTTCTTTGACATGCTTGAATATAATAATATGTAGTTATCCTTTTTAAACCGTATCGAATGCTTGTGCAAGGTCTCCGATCAAATCCCCGACATCTTCGATTCCTGCGGACAGACGTATCAAGGTGTCGCTAATACCTACTTTTTCACGCGTCTCCTTATTAATAGAAGCGTGCGTCATCACGGCCGGCAATTCGACAAGTGATTCCACACCTCCCAGACTTTCCGCCAAAGCAAAGATGTTCAATCGCTCAAGAAACGTCTTTGCCGTATGGCTATTCCCTTTAATCTCGAATGAGAGTACACCGCCGGAACCTGTTGTTTGCCTTTGGGACAATGCGTATTGCGGATGGCTTTCCAGACCCGGATAAATCACCCTGTTTACTTGCGGATGTTTTTCCAGATAACGGGCTACGGACAAAGCATTCTCCTGATGTCGCTCCATTCTGAGTGCAAGGGTTTTGATTCCGCGCAATGTCAGATACGAATCGAAGGGAGAAAGCACGGCGCCAACAGCATTTTGCCGGTATTGGATACGTTCATACAGCTTTTTATCGGACAATAAGATGCTCCCTCCCAACACATCGCTATGCCCACCGATATACTTTGTCGAACTGTGTATGACCACATCCGCACCCAAGTCCAGCGGACGCTGAAACCACGGTGATAGAAACGTATTATCTACTACCAAAAGTAAGCCTTTCGCATGTGCTGTTTTGGCGATAGATTGTATATCGCAGACTTTTAACAACGGGTTTGACGGTGATTCAATCCATATCAGTCGCGTCTCCTTTCGGATGGCTTTCTCTACTTCTTCAATTCGGGTGGCGTCTACAAACGACACTTCGATGTTATACGTATTGAAAACTTGATTGAAAAGGCGTTTACTTCCTCCATAAAGGTCGTCAAAGGCAACGATATGATCGCCGCTTTGGAGCAGGGAAAGGATCAGGGTGGCTTCGGCGGCAAGCCCCGAACCGAAGGCTAAACCGTAAGCGGCGTTTTCGAGTGATGCCAGTTTCGTTTCCAACGCTTTGCGTGTCGGATTCAATGAACGTGTATATTCATAACCTTCCGTCGGTACATCCACTTTTTTCCTTGCAAAAGTGGTAGACAAATGTATGGGAATAACCACGTCACCCGAAGCGCCTGGGTTGAGATTCGGCGCTTCCCCTTCATGAACGGCAAGGGTGGAAAAACCGTATCTTTTGGTATCTGCTGATGCACTCATACTTCAACTATTATTGATTCTTATGTAAGTAATTAATGAAATCTATGCGTGTGATCAAGCCTTCAAATCTACCTTGAGGGTCTTCCACGATGGCTACTAATCCGTCATTGAGGATTTTTACTAATTTATCTCTATCGGTGTCATAGGGAATACGGGTCAGTTCCTTGGACATAATATCTCCAACCGGCGTTTCCATCCGGCAACCTTTCGTGTACAATGCCAGCAACAGATCGGATTCGTCAATAACACCCACTACTTTGTCGCCCTCTAAGACCGGCAGTTGTGATATGTCATACAGTTTCATCTTACCATATACGGCTTTCAATGTTTCGCCGGAAGAGGTAAACACGATGGCATCGTCTTCAAAACGTTTTGAAATAAAGTCTCTCAAGTCGCCGAAATGCTGACGTTCCGTTAGTCCGTGGTCGAGCAACCAATAATCGTTGTACATCTTAGAAAGGTACTTGTTACCGCTGTCACATGCGAAAGTGACCACCCGTTTGGCTTGTGTCTGTTCGCAGCAGTATCTGATGGCGGCGCTCAACAGGGTGCCGGTAGAGGAACCGGCCAAAATACCTTCATGCTTGAGCAAGTCGCGTACGGCATCAAAACTTTCCTTGTCGCTGACGGTGTATGCCTGTTTCGTGAGTGAAAAGTCGGCAATGGGAGGCACAAAGTCTTCTCCGATACCTTCCACCAACCATGAACCGGCATCGGTTCGCAAGATGCCCTTGTTAATATAATCGGCAAGGATAGAGCCTTGGGGATCGGCCAGCACGAACTCGGTTTGCGGAGATACCCGTTTGAAATAGCGCGTCAATCCGGTGACTGTGCCGGACGAACCAACTCCTGCAACAATGGCATCCACCTGATGTTCCATCTGTTCCCATATCTCCGGGGCGGTTGTTGTTTCATGCGCCAACGGATTGGCCGGATTGCCGAATTGATTGACGTAAAAGTATCCGTTTTCCGTTGCCATACGTTGCGCATAATCTTGATAATAGTCCGGATGTCCTTTGCCTACATCGGAACGGGTAAGCAGTATCTTCACTCCCAAGGCACGCAGATGGTTGATTTTTTCCTGACTCATCTTGTCGGGGATCACCAACACCAGATGATAGCCTTTCATGCGAGCGGCTAAAGCAAGACCGATACCCGTATTGCCGGCAGTAGCTTCTATGATTGTATCACCCGGTTGGACGAGTCCTTGTCTTTCAGCCTCATTGATCATGGACAGACCTACACGGTCTTTGATGGAACCTCCCGGATTCTGGTTTTCCAATTTGATAAACAAACGGCATGTACCCGTATCGGTATGCGTAAGTTCTACCATTGGCGTATTACCGATCGTTTCCAGAATATGAGTTGCTACTGTTTTGTTTTTTGTCATAAGTTATTCCATATAATATACCACAAAATCAAGTGACTGATTTGATGCTGCAAAGTTAGACCATGCTTTCGGTTACCGAAATACCATGCAGGAGGTATTTTTGGAAGGAAATTGAGAATTGAGAATGGAGATTACATTCATTCATGAAGTTAATAATTAAAAGCTATACGCTAATCCTATCCCGTTTGGAGTAATTCCCACTCGCAGTTCGCCGACATTGGCAGCCGGTTTCTCCCTGCTGTTGTAGGTATCCACCGCTTTGCGGATACTTTTTTTGCCCGAAATGCGCATCTGGAGACCCGTCCCGATATACACAACGCCTACTGCACCAAGTTTGTCGGTTGTATGGGCGATTGCTTCACGGCGTTCGCAATGACGAGGCTGGACGGATTTCCGCCTTCCGTGCCGCCGTGTTCGATATGATTTATGCTAGTTTAACTGTTTGGGGGTATTATTATTTATATCGTTCGCCCCAGAGTTGCTGCATCCGTTCCGTCAATTTGCTTTCGGCGGCGTTGGGTTGTCCTTTCCAGAGGCGGTGTTTGAGCAGTTCTTTCGGGAGAAACTCCTGTTGAACGAAATTTCCCTCAAAGTCATGTGCATATTTGTAGTTTTTGCCGTAGTTCAGTTCCTTCATCAGTTGGGTAGGCGCATTGCGCAGATGCAGGGGCACGGGCAGGTCGCCGGTTTCGTTGACCAGCGCGAGCGCTTCTTCAACAGCCAGATAGGCCGAATTGCTTTTCGGGCTGCAAGCCAGATAAACGGTTATCTCGGCCAGGATGATGCGTCCTTCGGGCCATCCGATCTTTTTGAGCGCCTCGAAACAGGCGTTGGCCAGCAGCAGGGCATTGGGATTGGCCAGTCCGATGTCTTCGGCTGCCGAGATCAATAACCGGCGGGCAATAAATTCCGGGTCTTCGCCGCCGGCTACCATCCGCGCCAGCCAGTAGACGGCCGCATCCGGATCGCTGCCGCGGATGGACTTGATCAGGGCAGAGATGATGTCGTAGTGCATCTCGCCGCCCTTGTCGTAGGCCGCCGGATTTTCCTGCAACCGTTCCATCACTTTCTCGTTGGTGATTTCAATCTGCGGACTGTCTTCTTCCGCACCGACCACTAATTCCAGAATGTTAAGCAACTTGCGGGCGTCTCCGCCGGAATAGCGGAGGATGGCGTCCGTCTCGGTCAGCCGTATCTCTTTCCGTTTCAGCATCACGTCTTCCGAAACGGCTTTGTGCAACAGCGTGAGCAGGTCGTTTTTGTCCAGCGACTTGAGCACATACACCTGACAGCGCGAAAGCAGGGGGCGGATCACCTCGAACGAAGGATTTTCCGTCGTAGCGCCGATCAGCGTGATGATGCCGGTTTCTACCGCATGGAGCAACGAATCCTGTTGCGACTTGCTGAAGCGGTGTATTTCATCAATAAACAGGATCGGGGCGTTAGCCGTGCGAAACAGCGGGTTGCTTTTGGCCTTTTCGATGACTTCGCGCACCTCCTTCACGCCGGCGCTGATGGCGCTGAGCGTATAAAACGGGCAGTCTAATTTATGGGCGATGATTTGCGCCAGCGTCGTTTTGCCGACGCCCGGAGGCCCCCACATGATAAACGAAGGCGTCCGGTCGGCGTCAATCATCCGGCGCAAGGCAGCCTGGGGGCCGACCAGATGTTTCTGACCGATGTAATTATCCAGTGTCTGGGGTCTTAATCTTTCTGCTAAGGGTTGATTCATTGTTTTCGTTTCAACGGACAGGCAAAAGTAGCGAGAAATCCGGAACAATCATGGGATTCAGAAAGAAAATTGCATCTTCATGCGTATTCCGTAGTTGGGCGTATGCGGATGATCCCGGTAGGAAAGACGCCATACATAGTCAAGGCGCAAGACCTTGAAAACGTTGTCGACGCCGACGCTGGCTTCCATGTAAGGCCCTTGCGTCATCAGGTAGCTGTTTGCGGGGAAGACGTAAAGGTCTGTTCCGCCTTGGGCCGGGTTGTTTTTGTCGCTCAAGCCGCCGTACCAGCCGCGGAAGGCGAAGACTTCACGCAGTTTCAGGTATTTGATGAGCGGCAGACGGTTGAATAACGCGCCGTTCATGAAGTATGTGGCTTCCCACGAAACGTACCGGTCGTTGATAAATTCCATCGGATCCATTAAGGTATACGATTCCGCTTCGATGCTGTACGACAGGTTGGCGTTCGGAATGATCAGCAGCGGATACGGCACCTTGCTCCATACCTTTCCGGCCTGTCCGTAGATGTCGACGTATCCGACGGGAGACATCCAGAAGCGCTTCCGGATGCCGAGGTCGGTACGGTGGAAGTCGTAATCGGAACCGAACAGGCCTTTGCGCGAAAGGACGTGACTCAGCGTAAACACCGGCGCGTCCAGCGTGATGGGGTAGCGGTAATTGCGCGACTGATAAAACTTCTCGTTCGGCGCCCAGCGCAGTTTCAGTTCGAGTTGCGCGGATTGATAGTAGCCGGCCGGCGTGACGTCGCCGCCGGGCAGGATTTTCTCAAAGGGAACGTCCGGCGTCGCCCATTCCGTCAGGTGACGCGCCGAAATGCCGTAACTCCAGCCGTTGTAATATTCTTGAAAATAGCTCAGTTCGGCTGTCCGCATGTACGTAATCAGGTTGTTGCGCCGCCGCTTGAGCATCATGAAGAGGTTGTCGGGGTTGGTGTACAGGTAATGCTGTCCGATCGGGTTGATGTCGTATTTGTACTCCGCCCGCAGGTAGTGAAAGGGATATTCCTTGCGGAAGGTTTTCTTGTCGTTGAACGAATATTCCAGAATGGCGTCGTACTTAAACTTCCGGTCTCTGGCGCCATAGGCCATGTATCCGTCGGCGAAAAACCGCCGGCTGAGGTTGACGGTCGTCGTTCCGCCGGCGCGGAAGCGGGCGCCTTCCAGCGAGTTGCCGCTGATAATCGTATTCATCGGCCCCAATTCAAACTTGCTGTTTGTTTCCGAAGTCTGTATGTATCCGTTGATCACCGCATCGGCGATCTTTTCCGACCAGAAGAAGCCCGGTACGGCACGCAGGCGCGCCATCATCTTGTCGACGGACGTTTCCCGTATTTCCTCTTCCCTGATCCGGTTGTCGCGCCAGAACACGTCCGGTTGCTTGCGTGCTTCGTCCGATTCAACGACCGGTGCGCTCTCCTCGAAGACCGTCATTTTTTCCGGCGGATCGAAGGAATGATTGCGATACAGACAAATCCGGCGGGCGTAGAAGCCCTTGGATTTTTCGGTTATCCGGAACTCTACAAGGATGTCGTTTTTGGTCATCCGGCGGGTACGGCGATCCTTTGTCCGGTCGAAGTGCTGTTCGATGGTCATGTGACCGACGTAGTTCAGGTTGATGTCTTTCGGCACATTCAGTACGACCTTTTTTATGAAAAAGGTCGAGTCGAGCGTAATATACAGATGCCCGGTAAACCCGAACGATTCCGAGTTGAAGGGCACAAACCCCATATCCAGACAGGATTCGTTGCCCACGGTCAGGGTGTCGAGCAGGTAGTATTTGTAGAAATGGGGGCCGATGGATGCAAGCGGGCTGACAAACCGGTTCAGGAATAGCGGGATATTATCCTGAAAAATATCGACTTCCCGGAACACTTCTTCGATGAACTGCGCCGTTCCGTCTTCAGGGAGGATGTCGATCAGGCCGTCGCGTTTGTGACCCTGTATGACCTGCCTTTCGGTGTGCGGGGATTTCCGGTAGTATGTTTGCCGGATGATTTCTTCGTTGAATACCGGCAAAACCGGTTTGCCCGTAATGGCGGACGTGTCCATGTAATCGAAAATAAAGTCGACCTGTTTGTAAATCCAGTTGCTTCGGGCTTTCGCTTCATCGAAATCATTTTTGGCCAGCATTTTCTGCTCGTAGGTGTCGTAGCTGTAATAATCCAGGTTCCGGGGATCGTTCTGATTACGCCGGGCAATGACCTGTTCGATCAATTCCACAGCCGGATTTCCTTTCCGGGAATAGCGTTCTTTCCGGGGTTTCACGATGATATCGTTCAACTGGTACACGAGGGGGCGCAGACGTATTGTCAGTTGGTTGGTCTCGTTCGCCGGCAATACCTGTTGACCGTCTTCGTAACCGATTATCGAAGCGACCAATAGCGTACTGTCCGACTGGGCTTTGAAAGAGAAATAACCGTTTTCGTCGGTTGCCGTACCAAAAGTCGTGCCTTTCAGGTAAACCGACACGCCGGGCAACGCCTCATTTGTCAACGAATCTGTGATAAATCCTTCTATCTGTATGGTATGTTGCGCATACGTACTTACGGAGCAACTCAGTAGCCACAAAAGTAACAAAAACAATCTGTATGTATAATTCTTCAACTTCATTCCACTGTCTTCTTCCACTCTACGAGAATAAAAGCGAGCAAAAGTCGGATTTTTTTCTTAAAAAGCAATGGGGTTTTTTATTTTTAAATTGGTCGAAATCAAAGCAATTATTTCACCAATTTAAAAGGTGACTGTTTATCCTGTTTAAGTTCTTTCGGGGAGGAATGGATTAGCTTGATCGTATTCCCCAATATACCGCCTTCCTGCGTATTGCCTTCGACGGAAACTTTTCTGCATGATTCGAACGTCAGTCCGTACTTTCTCGGATGCCAGGGTTCAAAGTCATGGCTGCGGATAAGCCGGTTATTTGAAAACTCGATATTTTCGACCGACAAGGCATACAAAACCGGATAATCAAACAGATGAAACTCATTGTCCGTAATCACGATATTACGATGGAAAGGTGTTTTATCGCTTTTTTCCGGTATTTCCGGCGCTATGCTGATCACGCCTTCGCAATACTGATACATGGACGTCAGACAGGGCGACTTGAATACGTTTTTCGTAATCAACACATCACTGACGCTTCCCGAAAGATACCATGAATTGGCGTCTGCGGACAAAAGAATCGCCGACCCGCTCGATTCAAAAATATTGTTCCGGATCACGACCTTGCCCGGCATGGAGACCAATACGCCCCTTGCCCGGCAGCTTTTGAAATACGAATCCGAAATAGATACATTACACGTCCAGGTCAGATTTTCAAGTGCATAACCGACGAGCGCCTTTTCCGGAATTACCTCTTCAAACGAAAGGTCAAACAATTCCTTATCTATCCGCGTAAACGATTTGACGACGCCCGTTGCAACGGTTTGCAGATTTTGGTTATTGATAAACCCTACCTTATCGCCCCGACGACCCCAGTTCAAGTTAAGGCTTTGTCCGTGCATGTGTTTACAACGCAAGGTGTGGTCGTTCACCCGTTCCACCGCGCGGACATAATTTCCGTACACATTTATCGGGTCGTCCATCAATCCATGAAAAACACAATGTTCGATAACGACCTCTCCCTTGCAGGAAGCCGCCTGAATACCATCGTCGTGTCCCGCAAGGATTCTCCCTTTTTTCTCGTTCGGGA
>JAITPV010000012.1 GCA_031289275.1 Tannerella sp. | reverse complement strand
AAAAAGGTCGGGCAGGATATTGAGAACTTCTCATTCAACACTTCGGTTGCCGCTTTCATGATTTGCACCAACGAACTGACGGCGTTGAAATGCAACAAACGTGCGGTCTTGTCTGATTTCGTCGTTGTTTTATCCGCTTTTGCTCCACACATTGCCGAAGAATTGTGGCATCGGTTAGAACACGACACGACGGTTTGCGACGCCCGATTCCCCGATTACAATGAGGCGTATCTGAAAGAAGACACGGTCACGTATGCTATTTCTTTCAATGGCAGGGTACGTTTCAGCCTGGAACTGCCGGCCGACCTCTCCCGCGAGGAGGTGGAAAAAACGGCTTTGACGCATGAACATTCGGCCAAATGGATGGAAGGCCGGACGCCGAAAAAAGTCATTGTCGTACCGGGAAAAATCGTCAATATCGTACTCTGAAATTGAGAATTGAACATTGAATTTTTGAATTATGAAAAGACGTTCGTTATACAAAATCTACCATCCTCTTCGGGATTACGTGTTCATTGTGATAGGGACGCTGTTGTATGGTTTCGGATTCAACGGGTTCATTCTCTCCAATGAAGTCGTTCCGGGAGGATTAACCGGCATCTGTTCGTTGCTGTTCTACCTGACGAAAATACCCGTATCCGTTTCGTATGCCGCAGTGAATATCCTGCTTCTGGTGGTTGCCTACAAAATGTTGGGAGTTCGGTTTATGATGAACTCTATTTTCGGAGTGATCTCTCTCACCCTGTCATTGATGTTTTTCGAATGGCTGTTGGAGGGGCGGGAGATCATCAAGAGCGAACCGTTTATGTCCATTCTGATCGGCGGAGCGCTGTGCGGCTCCGGATTAGGCATCATCTTCACCGCCAATGGCAGCACGGGCGGCACGGATATTGTCGGTGCTATCGTCAATAAATACCGGAACATCTCTATCGGACGTACGTTGCTGTTTTGCGACTTCGTCATCATCGGGTCGTCCTACTTTTTGTTTCAGGATGTCGATAAAATCGTTTTCGGATTTGTCGAGATGGCGGTCAACAATTATGTGCTCGACCGGGTGCTGAACGCAAATAATCAATCGGTACAGTTCCTGATTTTCTCACAGAAATACGCCGAAATCGCCGAACGGATCATCAAAGACCTTGGGCGCGGTTGTACCATCCTGGACGGCCAGGGCGGATATTCCAAAGTTCCGGCCAAAGTGATTGTCCTTCTGGCCAAACAGCGTGAAAGCATTACGATTTTCCGCATGATCAAGTCTATTGACGGCCAGGCGTTCATTTCGCAAAGCAGCGTAAGGGGCGTATATGGAGAAGGGTTCGATCCTATTAAGTATTAGTGCGATCACGGCCACACACAATTTTATGAGAGCTATCCCGTTATTTTTTAAGTATAAAATGTATTTTTCGCATGAGAACCCTTGTTTTTGCAACCGGCAACGAACATAAATTGAAAGAGGTAAGAGCCATTCTGCCTTCCGGTATTCATTTGATCAGCCTGTCCGGTTTAGCGTATACCGATCCGCTGGCGGAAACAGCCGGTACGCTGGAAGGCAATGCGCTGCAGAAAGCCCGGTTTGTCCGTCAAAAGTTCGGATATGATTGTTTTGCCGACGATACCGGTCTGGAAGTAGATGCTTTGAGCGGCGAGCCGGGCGTCTATTCGGCGCGGTATGCCGGAGCGGCCTGCGACGATTATGCCAATGTGCAGAAACTGCTCCGCCATTTGGCAGGTATACCCAACCGGAGCGCACGGTTCAGAACCGTCATTGCACTGATATTGGATGATCGGGAATATTTGTTCGAAGGCATTGTGAACGGACGGATTACCCAATCCATGCGTGGCGTCGCCGGATTCGGATATGATCCTGTCTTTGTCCCCGAAAATCACACGAAAACCTTTGCCGAACTGGGCGATGACATCAAAAATACCATCAGCCACCGGGCGCAGGCCGTCAAGAAACTGGCTTATTTTTTAGCGCAAATCCAATGATATAAAAACGATGATAAAATGAAATCGATGAAAGGGCATAACGTTTTACGCACTTTGCCGTGCACCGTCTGTTTATTAATGATCCTCCTCCCGCCGCTTGCCGCACAGCGCGTCGGTGAGTGGCATTCCTATCTCTCCGGTTACAATACTACCGGCGTGGCCGAAGCCAACAACCGGGTTTTTGCCGTGGCAAACGGCACCCTGTACAGTTATGGAAAAGAAGATAATCAGGTGATGTCGTATTCCAAACAAACCGGACTCAGCGATACGGAAATCAAATGGATCGGTTACAATCCCGCTGTGAAAATGCTGCTTATCATTTATAGCAACGGAAATATGGATCTGATGGGCGAGGAAGGCATCTATAACCTGCCTTATCTGAAAAATACAACCTCGATCCGCGACAAGGAAGTTTACGATGCCTGTTTTTACAATGAAAACGCTTACGTGGCCACCAAATTCGGAATCATAGTTATCCGGATGAACAAAAAGGAAATCGCCGAAACATACAAACTCGATCAGGCGGTGTACTCCGTCTGCCTGCAAGGCGAATCCATCTATGCCGCTACCGAAAACGGCCTGCTCAAAGCCTCCGTCAACGACAACCTGCCGGACATCCATAATTGGACGCAGCAAACGTTAAACTCGTCCGACTTCAAGGCGGAAGACATCCGCCAGCTCAATGACTTCCAAGGCATGTTGTGTTTCCGGGCAAACAATAGCGGCGTCTTCTACCTGACGCCGAACAACGAAATAAAAACCCTGCTCCGACATGCGCAGCTGAAAGGCATGAAACTTCAGGCCGACCGCCTGATTGTTTACACCGCCGCTACATTATATATCTATGAATCGTTGAGCGGTTATGAAACGGTCAATGCCGGAACGGTGAACGATGTATCCGGATTGAAGAATGACGGCTCTTGTTGGGTCGCAGCCGGTACCGACGGCCTGACCGGATTCCAACGGAAAGCCGCCAACCAGTACGAGCCGTTTGTTTCGGGCATCAATCTCGACGGCCCGAAGCGTAACCTGGCCTCGTTCCTGACCATTCATAACCGGAAATTATGGATCGCCGGCGGAGGCCGCTCCAAGACCGACCGCTATTACAATCCGGGTACGCTGATGACCTACAAAGACGGGGAATGGTTCAATTTCGATGAATCCAAAGTCACTCAGCAGGTAGGATACGGCTGCATGGACTATACATCGGTCATTGTAGACCCGGACGACGAAACGCATTTCTTTGTCGCTACCTGCGGCGAAGGCGTGCTGGAATTTAAAGACAATGCCTTCTCCCAACTGTACAATCATAAAAACAGTCCTCTGCAAAGCATTACCACAGGAAGCCGTACCGAAAACAATTATGTCCGTGTGCAAGGGCTTTCTTACGACAAGGATAAAAATCTCTGGATAACGAACAGCGAAGTAGCAAACGGAATCGTCTTGCGGAAAGCCGACGGGACATGGACGTCACTCTATTATCCGGGCGTGAGTGACGCTTATTTTGTAGACCAGATACTGATCACGGCCAAGGGCTACAAGTGGGTCAATGTGCCCAACAGCCGCAATCAGCCCGGCATCATGGTGTTTGACGACCGGGGGACGCCGGACGACAATTCCGACGATGTGTCCCATTATTATACTTCGCTCAAAAGCGGATCGGGCAATGCGATTGATGCTAATACCTATTTCTGTATGACAGAAGACTTGAACGGCGAAATCTGGATCGGAACCGATAAAGGCCCCGTGATTTGTTCCTCACCGAACCGCGCCATCGAAAATCCGGATAATTTCTATTGCAACCAGATCACGCGCACCAACGAAACCGACAAGGAACCTTATTATTTCCTGAATGGCGAAGAAGTAAACACCATCGCGGTGGATGGCGGAAACCGCAAATGGCTGGGCACTTCCGGCTCGGGCGTCTTTCTGGTCAGTCCGGACGGAATGGAAACCATCCATCATTTCAATACGGACAACTCCCCGCTTTACTCCAATACGATCCGTGACATTGCCATCGACCATCAGACGGGCGAAGTCTTCATCGGCACCGACAAGGGGTTAATCTCTTACCGGGGCGAGGCGATTGCTGCCGGCGAGCGTTACACGGACGTGTATGCCTATCCGAATCCGGTGCGGCTGGCGGTCGACGATCAGGTCATCATCACCGGACTGATGACGGATTCGAATGTGAAGATTACCGATTTGTCCGGCCATCTGATTTATCAGGGAAAATCCGCCGGCGGGCAATTGGCGTGGAATTGCCGTAACCGGAGCGGTAGCCGCATCGCTACCGGCATCTACTTGGTACTGGCTTCTACTCCCGGAGCCAAAGAAAGTGTAGTGACGAAAATTGCGGTGATACAATAGTTTTTCTTCATAAAAGAAACATACGGAAACCGTCCTGATGAATCCAACGAACGAACAACTGTTTGAAATCATGGCGCCGGTCGGGTCATACGAATCCCTGATGGCGGCCATTCAGGGCGG
>JAITPV010000229.1 GCA_031289275.1 Tannerella sp. | reverse complement strand
GAGAAATTAAGAGTTAAGAATTAAGAGTTAAGAGTTATGAGATGATTGTCGATATCTTCGTAGCGTTGGGATTGAGGCCTGTTCTCAATGCGCCAAGTCTGTCGGTTGTATAGGCGATTGCTTCACTGCGTTCGCAATGACGAAGTGGAGCGGATTTCCGCCGTCCATGCCCACGTGCCTCCATGTTCAATATAATTATTGTATTCATTTTCAATTCTCAATTCCTCTTGTAATCATAACTCTTAATTCTTAATTCTTAATTCTTAATTTCTCATTCTACTACACAAAGCCGCCGTTTTTTCCGAAAAAGGGATTAAACTTTTTCGCTCGGCAACAGTCTTTATGTACAGTCGGGATTTAATATCTCTACATAAAATCATGTGATATTATAATATCGGAACATATACTTATGACAAAATTAGCTAAGTGGATCGTAATAGGAATTATTCTGCTGTTTATCGTCGGAATGATCGTTTATCCCCGTATCAAAAAACAGTTTCCGGCAAATGACGTCTCTGTTCCTGTCGTGGCGTCAGGCCAGCAGAGAAGAGTGCTGAACATTAATGCGATTATTATGCGGACACAAGTCCTGTCCGACAAAACCCATACGACGGCGGATATTATCCCCGACGAAGAAGTGGATCTTTCGTTCGAGACGTCGGGTAAGATTGTTGAAATTGATTTTCAGGAAGGAACGCACGTGCGTAAAGGCGACTTGCTGGCCAAAATCAACGACAAACCGTTACAGGCTCAACTCCATAAGCTGGAAGCGCAGATTCAGCTGGCGAAAGACCGCGTGTTCCGTCAGCGTACCCTGCTGGACAAAGATGCCGTCAGCCAGGAGGCGTATGAACAGGTGACGACCGAATACGACAAGCTGATGGCCGACATCGAGTTGATGAAGGCCAATATCGCCCAGACAGAACTCCGCGCTCCGTTCGACGGCATCATCGGCTTGCGTTATGTCAGTGAAGGGGCGTATACGTCTCCCACCACGACGATTGCCAAATTGACTAAAATATCGCCGGTAAAGATAGATTTTCCCATACCTGAGCGATATTCGGATGATATTGTTCCGGGCATCAAAGTGATTTTCCGGGTGACCGGCTCATTGAAAGAATATCATTCGGAAGTGTATGCCGTAGAATCGAAAGTGGATGTGGAAACACGAAGCCTGACCGCCCGCGCCCTCTATCCCAACGCGGACGAATCCATCAAACCGGGACGTTATGCCTCCGTCGAACTTACGAAGAAGGAAATCCGGGATGCGTTGGCCGTCCCCAGTGAAGCCCTGATTCAGGAGATGGGAAAAAGTTTAGTGTATCTGTATAAGTCCGGAAAAGCGCAACCGGCGGAAGTCATTATCGGTTTGCGCACCGAATCGCAAATACAGATCATCAACGGCATCAGTGTCGGCGACACGGTGATCGTATCGGGTATCATGCAACTGCGTACGGATCTGCCGGTGACGATCGACAACCTTCAATAAAAGACACGAACCATGAATGTATCAGAATTAAGCATCAACCGCCCGGTACTGGCCACCGTCATGACGCTGGTGATCCTGCTATTCGGACTTATCGGCTATAATTTTCTGGGAGTACGTGAATTTCCGAGCGTAGACCCGCCGATTATATCCGTCAGCGTCACTTATCCGGGCGCCAATGCGGATGTGGTCATGAACCAGATTACCGAACCGCTGGAACAGAATATCAACGGTATTCCGGGCATCCGCTCGCTGTCGAGCGTCAGTAGCCAGGGAAGCAGTTATATCACGGTGGAGTTTGAACTTTCGGTGGATATGGAAACGGCGGCGAACGATGTGCGCGACAAAGTTTCGCGTGCGCAACGTTTCCTGCCGCGCGACTGCGATCCGCCAACGGTATCCAAAGCCGATGCGGATTCCGACCCGATCATGCAGATCGCGATTCAAAGCGCCCGACGTTCGCTGTTGGAATTAAGCGAAATCGCCGATCTGACCGTGAAAGAACGCCTGCAAACCATTTCAAATGTGAGCGCCGTCAGCATTTGGGGCGAAAAACGGTATGCCATGCGTTTATGGCTGGACCCGATCAAGATGGCCGGCTATGGCGTCACACCGCTTGATGTGAAAAATGCCGTCGACCGCGAAAATATTGAGCTGCCGTCCGGCAGTATCGAGGGAAACCGGATTGACTTATCGATCCGAACGATGGGTTTGATGCACACGTCGCAGGAATTTAATGATTTGATAATAAAAAATAATGGGACGAATATTGTTCGTTTCAGCGATATAGGACTGGCAGAAATCGGCGCGGAAGATGTGCGCAGCCGCACGACCAAAAACGGAGAGCCGGCTGTCATGGTCGTAATTATCCCCCAACCGGGAGCCAACCATATCGAAATCGCCGACGAAGCATACCGACGCATCGAACAGATAAAAAAAGACCTGCCCGATGATATCGACATCGGCATGATTTATGACAATACCCGTTTTATCCGCGCATCCATTTCGGAAGTGAAAGAAACCATCTATGTGGCTTTCGCTTTAGTGGTACTGATAATCTTCCTTTTCCTGCGCGACTGGCGCGTGACGCTGGTGCCGGTCGTCGTGATACCGGTCTCTCTGGTCGGCGCGTTTTTCGTGATGTACCTTGCCGGATTTTCGATCAATGTATTGACCATGTTAGCCGTCGTTTTGTCGGTCGGACTGGTGGTAGACGACGCCATTGTAGTGACGGAAAACATCTACATCCGTATCGAACGGGGCATGACGCCGAAGGAGGCCGGCATTGAAGGTTCCAAGGAAATCTTTTTTGCCGTTGTATCCACAACCATTACGCTGGTATCCGTATTTATGCCGATTGTGTTTATGGAAGGAATGACCGGACGGCTGTTCAAGGAATTTAGTATCGTGATAGCCGGATCGGTGATCATTTCGTCCATCGTCGCATTGACTTTCACGCCCATGTTTGCCACGAAGATACTTAAACGCCGGGAGAAAAAACTATGGCTGGTCGAGAAAACCGAGCCTTTCTTTGAAGGAATGAATCGCGTTTATTCCAAATCGCTGACTTTTTTCCTGAAACACAAAATCTGGGCAATACCGACCGTCCTTATTCTTTTTATATCCATCTTCTTTTTATGGAAAAAGATTCCTTCGGAATTATCTCCGCTGGAAGACCGTTCGATGATTTCCATCAACATGCGCGGCCCGGAAGGCTCCACGTTCGAGTTTTACCGCGATTATGCCATGCAGATCGAACAAATCGTCGATTCGGTTGTGCCCGAAGCAACCGTCATCATCAACCGTTCGAGAAACAGCAATTCCTACATCGGTATCACCCTTATGGACATTCGGGATCGCAGTCGAAGCCAGATGGATATTGCTACTCAACTATCCGCTTTGGTACAGAAAAAAACCGAAGCCCGAGCCTTTGTCCAGCAACAGTCTACTTTTGGCGGGCGACGGGGCGGTATGCCGATACAATATGTATTGCAAGCTCCCAACCTGAATAAGTTGCAGGAATATTTGCCTGCTTTTATGCAAAAAGTCTCTGAAAGCCGGGTGCTCCAGATGGCGGATGCCAATCTGAAATTCACCAAACCGGAGACACATATTGATATTAATCGCGATAAAGCGACCTTATTGGGCGTCAGTACGCAAAACATCGCCCAAACACTTCAATACGCCTTGAGCGGACAGCGCATCGGCTATTTTTACATGAACGGGAAACAATACCAGATTCTGGGCGAAATCAACCGCCAGCAACGTAATACACCGTTAGACCTGAAATCCATTTTTGTGCGCAATAACAACGGGAATATGATTCAGCTGGATAATCTTGTATCGCTGAGCGAAACGGTGGCTCCTCCCCAGTTGTATCGTTATAACCGCTTCGTTTCCGCCACAATCAGTTCGGGATTGAACAAAGGCTATACGCTGGGGGACGGACTGGATGAAATGGATCGCATTGCCAAGGAAACCCTGGACGACAGTTTCCGCACCGCCCTGTACGGCGAATCCAAAGAATTTCGCGAAAGTTCGTCCAGCCTGATGTTTGCGCTGATACTGGCATTACTCCTGATCTATCTGGTATTGGCTGCCCAGTTCGAGAGTTTCAAAGACCCGCTGGTCGTTATGTTTACCGTCCCTTTGGCCATCTCCGGCGCACTGATGTACATGAACTCCGAAAACATAACAATGAACATTTTCAGTCAGATCGGTATCATCATGCTAATCGGATTAGTGGCCAAAAACGGTATCCTGATCGTCGAATTTGCCAATCAACGCCAACATGCGGGGCTGAGCAAGATGGAAGCGATACACTCCGCATCGGTACAGCGTTTACGTCCTATTCTGATGACCAGTATCTCGACCGTTCTGGGTCTGGTGCCGTTGATGTTTGCCTCCGGCGAAGGCGCCAACGGACGGATCGCGATGGGCGTTGCCGTGATCGGCGGAATGATGTTGTCGACCTTTATGACCCTGTTTGTCGTTCCGGCCATGTATAGTTTTATTTCTACGAATTTGATTAATAAGAAGAAGAAAGCATGAAACGGATATATCTTATCATTGCCTTTGCCGCAATAGGCTGTGTGAACACTTTCGCACAGGAAGTATTTAGTTTGAAACAATGTATTGAGACCGGATTGGAAGGTAATTATTCCATCCGGATCGTTCGCAACGAAGAACTGATCACCGTCAATAACGCTATTCCCGGCAACGCCGGATATTTACCGACCGTGGATATAAGCGGGGGAATTGACGGTGCATTAAACAATGATAACTACCGTTATCCGGATGGAACTTCGGCAAAGGCAAATGGCCTCCACTCGGAAACAGCCACTATCGGGTTGAACCTGAACTGGACTGTTTTTGACGGTTTCGGCATTCAGGCGGACTATGCCAAGCTGAAAGAATTACAGCGCATGGGCGAACTGAATACACGCCTGGCGATAGAAGATTTCATCGCTAACATCGCAGGTGAATATTATAACCTGATCCGTCAGACAATCCGGCTGCAAAACCTCCGTTCGGCCGTCAACCTTTCCAAAGAACGCCTCCGTATCGTAGAAGAGCGTTATTTCATTGGCTCCATGTCCCGCTTAGACCTGCAACAGGCCAAAGTAGATTTTAATGCGGACAGTTCCAGACTGCTGACACAGTTTGAGGTCGTACATACCTCGCGCATCCACCTCAATGAATTGATGGCGCTGGAACATATCAACCAAAAAATCCGGATTCGCGACTCCACCATTGATGTCAACGCGATGCTGGACGAAACGGAGTTATTGCAAAACACGCTAAGCAACAACGCGGCTTTGCTTGCCTCGGAAAAAAACAAAACGCTTTCGGAACTGGATTACAAGAAAGCGCTTAGCCGGAATTATCCCTATCTGAAGTTGAATACCGGCTATGGCTATACCACCAACTGGTATGATACGGGAACGACGGATATGCAAAAAAGATTGGGACTCAATTACGGTTTGACGCTCGGCTTCAACCTTTTCGACGGAATGAACCGGCGGCGCGAGCAGCGTAATGCCCACATTCAAATAAAAAACAGCGAATTGCGCAGGCAGGAGCTGGAACTTTCGCTGAGAGCGGATCATTCCAACCTGTGGATGGCTTATGAAAACAATCTCGAACTATGGTCTTTGGAAAAAGAAAATCTTATCGTCGCGCAAGAAAATTACGCCATAGCCCTCGAACGATATAAATTAGGCGAACTATCCGGCATCGAATTGCGTGAGGCGCAAAACAGCTTGCTTGAAGCCGAAGAACGCCGTTCCATTGCCGAATATAATATCAAACTTTGCGAAATATCCCTGTTGCAACTTAGTGGACAGATTGTAAGTTATCTGGATTAAGCACGTCAAAAGATCATACCTGAAATCGCTCATTATAATTCACAACCCTAAATTCCGCTATTTTAATCCATACGATCAAATAAGGTTAAGAAAATAGAGTGTTAATTTTGATATATCACGGCTTGCGCATGGATTTAATGCCTATTCTTTGAATTATACCTATTATTCTATGAATTATGTGTTAGAATCACATATTCAATCTTTTTTCGTATTGTTTGTGTATTTTTAATTCCGAGAATGTTTGCCGATTGAAAAAAACACTCTATATTTGCCGCAAATAATACGGAGAATATAGAATGGGAACATATATTTGGCAACAACAGGGATGGCCATACTTGACATGGAATATTAAAGAACTGTCTTATGTCTTGGGCGAAGCGAGGAACCGGCAGGGACGCCTTGCAGGAAAAGTAAGTTTGCTGGGTTTGGATTTGAAAAAAGAAATACTCTTGCATTCCATTACGATGGATGTCATCAAATCTGCCGAACTGGAAGGTAAACTCTTGGACGAAGCAATGGTTAACACCTCCGTCGCCCGGCAATTAAAACTGAATCTGCCCGGCTCGCCCGAAACAAATCCGGCGATCGACCGGATGGTACAGGTTTGTACGGATGCTTTGCTCAATTATTATCAACCTGTCACCGAAAAACGTATCTTCGACTGGAAAAAAGCGTTAAGCGCTTCCGGCCAAGACGCGGAGTACCGGAATGCCCTGACCTCGGAAACGACAAATACACAGACCGGCGATCTTCATATGCAGGATTCTTCACTGATACCCGACGAAATGAAACGGTTTCTCAAATGGATAAATACCATTCATCCGACCGACCCGGTCATCAAAGCCGGTGTAGCGCACCTGCGACTGACGTTTATCCATCCCTTTGATGAAGATAACGGTCAGATTGCCCGTACGCTGACAGACTTGTTCCTTACACGCGCCGACAACTCTCCGCAACGTCTTTACAGCCTCTCCGCACAGATATACAGACAGCGGGATGTATATACCCGCGTAATGAAAAAAGCGCAAAACGGAAGCCTGGATATTACCGAATGGCTGATGTGGTTTCTCTATTGCTTTGAAACGGCGCTGATAGAGGCTGAAAATGCCTTGACAAGAGTGCTGGAAAAATCAAAATTCTGGGAAAAATATCGTTTAATGCGCTTGAACGAACGCCAGGTGAAGATGATCAACCTGTTATGGGAGGGATTAAACGACAATCTTACGTCGTCCTGTTGGGCGAATATCAATCTGTGCTCTCCGGATACGGCGTTACGCGACATTCAAGACCTGATCAGCAAAAAGATATTGTATAAAAAGAACAGCGGCGGCCGGAGTACTTCCTATGCGCTTAATTGACAAAGGGAGAATACCTCCTTATCTATCCGGATCATTCTGATATGCTTTGAAAAAAAGGAAGTGTATTCTGTTTTTTCTATGCGATAAATATTTGAATTTACCCTGTTAACTGCCTGAAAAACTCCCGGATCAAAATTCCACCGGCGACCGAAACATTCAACGAATGTTTCGTGCCGAATTGCGGAATTTCGATACAACAATCACACTCATCTATCACGGATTGTTGTACGCCTTTCACTTCGTGTCCCAACAGCAAAGCGTATTTTGTGCCCCGGTTTAAGGTCAGTTGATCCAGGGAAATACTCCCTTCGGCTTGTTCGGCGGTGCACAGCACGTATCCTTTTTGCTTAAGCTCCCGCACCGCCGCCAACGTATCCTTATAATAACGCCATTCTACCGTTTCTTCTGCGCCAAGCGCCGTTTTATGAATTTCGGGATTCGGTGGAGTAGCCGTAATGCCACACAAATAAACGGCCTCCACACGGAACGCATCCGCCGTACGAAAAACCGATCCGACGTTATTCAAACTCCGCACATGATCCAATACTACCACCAAGGGCGTTTTGGCGCTTGCTTGATACTGTTCCGGCGTCAACCGGCGCAGTTCGGTGATTTTCAGTTTACGCATGGGCATAATCGGAAATACGATTTTCAATGATCCGCCTTCGTAAACGAGCGGATGATCCGAATAAGTTCTTCGCCCAGGGCTTCGGCTTCGGGCATGGTATGGGCTTCCGAATAAATCCGGATGATCGGCTCGGTATTGCTTTTACGCAAGTGCACCCACTTGTCGGGAAAGTCAATCTTTACACCGTCAATATCCGTTATCTCGTTTGCCGCAAACGTTTCTTTCACTTTTTCCAGCATCGCGTCCACATCTATATCCGGCGTTAATTCCACTTTTTGTTTTGAAATAAAATAGGGCGGATACGATGCCCGCAGTTCACTAACCGTCATTTTCTTATGAGCCAGATGGGTCAGAAACAAGGCGATGCCGACCAACGCATCCCGTCCGTAATGGCTGGCCGGATAAATCACGCCGCCATTCCCTTCGCCGCCAATCACCGCGCCGGTTTCCTTCATTTTGGCTACCACGTTGACCTCGCCGACAGCAGCGGCATGATACCGTTCGCCGTATTGTTGCGTTACATCGCGCAGGGCACGGCTCGAACTCAGGTTACTTACCGTTGGGCCGGGCGTATGGCTGAGGATGTAATCGCTGACAGCCACCAACGTGTACTCCTCGCCGAACAGTTGCCCGTTTTCACAAACAATCGCCAGGCGGTCGACGTCGGGGTCTACCACAAAACCGACATCGGCTTTGGCCTGCGTCATCAGGTTGGCTATTTCGGTCAGATGTTCCGGCAACGGTTCGGGATTATGCGAAAAATTTCCGTGCGGATTACAATGCAACTTGAAGAGTTCCTTTACGCCAAGCGCATACAAGAGATCGGGCAAGACGATCCCGCCGACCGAATTGACGCAATCTATCGCTACACGGAAATGAGCCGACCGGATGGCTTCCACATCCACCCGTTCCAGATTCAGGACGCTTTCGATATGCCGTTCCCTGTAACGATTGTCCACAATAATTTTTCCCAACGAGTCGATTTCCGCAAACGTGAAATCTTCGCTTTCGGCCAGCGCCAATACTTCGCGACCGTCGTCCGCCGTCAGAAATTCGCCGTCTTCATTCAACAACTTCAGCGCGTTCCATTGTTTCGGATTATGGCTTGCGGTCAGGATAATTCCGCCGCAGGCTTTTTCCGTTCGCACAGCCAGTTCCGTAGTCGGGGTGGTTGCCATACCGATGTCTACTACATCAAATCCCATGCCGGTAAGCGTCCCGGTCACAACGGATTTTACCATCTCGCCCGATATGCGCGCGTCACGCCCCACCACGATCCGCCGGGTGGTTGCACGGGTATGTGTACGGATAAAGGTGGCATATGCAGCCGTAAACTTCACGATGGATAACGGATTCAGACCTTCTGCAGGCTTGCCGCCGATCGTGCCGCGGATGCCTGAAATAGATTTTATTAATGTCATAGGTTTCATTTTTTCAACATGCAAATATAACTATTCTTTGTCAATGCCGGATATGCAGGCATACTATTTTTGACTTGACGGCTCTGTGAGTTAAAAATTGAATATTCAAAAATTAAACAACGGATATTAGCTACATTTGCGCTTGAATTTCATAACTGAAAATAATGATGAAAACTAAGATTTGCCTTCTGATGATGATAGTGAGCGCCGTATTTGTATCTTCCTGCGGCAGTAATGTGCCGACGTATGAGGAGTTGAAACGGAATGAAGACCGGGCAATTGACAGACTGATCGCCAAAGAAGGGTTTGAAATATTGAATGACTATCCGGTTAACGGCGTTTTTGGCGAAAAGCAATTTGTGGAGCTGGATAACGGCGTGTTGCTGAATGTGGTCGATTCCGGAAACGGGAACCGGCCGGAACTCGGTAAAACAACGATTCTGATGCGTTGCAGCGGTAAATTTCTCTTTGAAGAAGATTCCGTCAATTCGTTTACCACTTTTCCGAACTGGCATGACCCGATTGAATTTATCTACGGATTGGCCTCTGTGGCCATCAGCCAGCACTCGCAGTCGATAGGCAGCAGCAATACGTGGTATTACCTGAGTCCGGGCGTAGAGTCCGTACTGGTCTATGTGGGTGAAAATGCCATTGTGAAATTGATCGTGCCTTTTGAACAGGGAAGTTCGTTTCAGAAGTATGATTCTTACAACCCGTCACCGCTCTATTTTGACAAAATAAAGTTCACTTTCTACTGATTCATCGGGAGTATTCAAACCGCCCGGCTTTCCACTGATATACGACCGGCGTATCTTTCAGGAAAGGTTTCACTGTTTCGCGCTCTTCGGCGTTCAGGTAATCGGGGGTTGTAAATTCCGCCGTCAGCGTGGTATTCCCGGCATTCAGGCGGTAGTGTATCAATTCCATATCCAAACAGGAAATCACATTCGGAAAAGTTTCACTGTGCCTGTCCGCATCCTCTTTGATAAACCGGTCGGTGGTTGCCGGCGACCATAAACCGGAAGCGTCCAGCGGTTGCCATTCCGTTGTGTAGAAAGCCACCCGGCTATCGGCTACCGGAGCGCTTACGGTCGTTATGACACAGACAATGTATGTGTTATTAATCAATGGCAGGAATTTCATTTCCATCGTACTCCGCTCGCTCGACTGCAACAGCAGGTAGTCCGGCGTTAATTGCACAAGCGTTGAACGTCCCTTCAGCGTATTATCCAACGTCGCCGGCTTTCCCGAACGGTATAAATCCACCAAATCTTTCCGCCAGGCTTCTTCCAACTGAAGAACATGTTCGTTCGGCATACTGATGAAAAAGGAAGCTATATCCTGCGCCATGACGGCCGGCAGCGTTAAAACGGAAAGCAACAAAAAGAAAACATATCTCATATTATACATCTTTGAATTTTTAAATCATCTTATTTCGTCCCCAAATATAAGAATATCATTCCTAATAACACCAGAAACAAGTCAAAGGCTTTATTCTTTAAGTTTTTTTCATGGAAAAACGCGGCGCCGGCCACAAAATTGCTGCGCCTGACCATCCCACATAGATTGATATTCCATTCATGGCGACAAAAGTAATATTGTTTTCGCTAATTATCGGACAATTTCTTCGGAAAAGTTTCCTTTCGTAGCTGCGAATCGTAAATATGTAGCTACTTATTGCCAATATGTAGCTACAAATATTCCCGGAAGGTTCGGAAATATTCCCGAAAAGTCAGGGAATGGCGGATGTTTTTTTGTTTGCAAATAAAGTTGTAAATTTGCGGCGAAATTAAAGCAGGATGAAGAATGAAATACAATGTATCATTTCAGGAAAGAGCCAAATTAGGTATGGAACAAATATCCAAGCAGCCATTAGTTACCTTACAGGCTGCGAGAAATCAGGCGCTTTGGATAAAACAAACAAGCGCTTCAAGCGTGAAGAAACAGAGAGGTTGAGAACATATATTGAACGTCAAAATCTTTGGATAAAGGATTTTGATTTGAACAACTATGTTTCGGAAGGCGCCGAGCAAAAAGTGTATTTAAAGGACAGTCGGTCGGTTATAAAATTGAATGATGCTATTTATTATTTGTCATGGGTAGATTATTTCATTAATCTGTTATTAAACAATTATTTTTTCCCCGATACCGCCTACAATTTGTTGGGATTTTTCGAGAACGAATCTACGATATACGCCGTTGTCAAACAGCATTTCGTCAATGCTACCGAAAAAACGGATTTAAGACATGTTGAACAGTTTATGCACTCAAACGGTTTTCGGAAAATCCGGAATAATAACTATTTCCATCCTGAACTCGGAATTATTCTTGAAGATTTACACGATGAAAATGTACTGACAAACAATGGTATTTTGTATTTTATTGATACGGTGTTCTATTTGAAAACAGATAATATTGCCATATAAAAGTATTTCCCTAACTTGCATATACAAAAATTCGTCAATTACTCACCACATAAAACCGTACACCGGCTACGCTCATGGCCGTAAATATACCGAAAGCGTCTTCAATGGCGCTCGCCGGATTGGACAAATCCGATGAACTGATACGCTCGTAGAGATCGACATATTCCTTATTCACCCGGTAAACGTAAATGTTGTAAGTCCCCACCGACATAAATTCCCGTGAAGTAGTGGTGTAACTGCTGCCCTGGAACGGCTGCATCATCCGGCGGCGGAATTGCGTGCCGCCACCCATTGACGGCACATCGGACGTGGCGGGACTTTCAATATAAACCTGATAATAGCTGTGATCGGGATCGTCCCACGTCAGTTTGATTTCGGTCGTATCCGTCGTATCCAAGAAATAATAGGAAGTACCGATAATGGACGTCGGCTTGATGCTCAGGTTGGTCACCGCTTGCGGAACGGACGTTGACGCGGATACCGTTTTCCCGAGGTACTCAAAAGATAAATCATACTTTTGAAGTCCCCGGACAGTATCTTCCCCCAAATCCAGGGAATAGGTTCCCGAAGCGGTTTCCGTCAGCGCCCGGTCATTGACTTTCAAACTCAACCCGCCGATGGGTTTGGAGAGTTGATAGCCCTCCTTCAGATACACTTCCATGCTATACACTTGCACGTCCAACCGGTTGCTTCCTTCCAGCAAGTAACTTTCCACAACGGGCGTGGAGGTATTGATGTCGTAATCCATCAATGCTTCTCCGCAGGATGTGAGGAGTAATAGTACAACCCAACGCATTCCGTATTTCATAAACTTATCATTCATAATTCCTACTTATTTCAATTGTATACTCAATGTGATATTCGGCGTAAAACCCAGGAGATTGACATTCGTTTCCGTTACGCCGTTGAGTTCGTCGAAAGCATATTCCTTGTACCAGATATTCGTGTGGTCATATACGTTGAACAACGAAACGCTGAGGCTTGACTTCACTTTCTTGAGAAACGACAAATCGTATTTCGCCAGCAAATCCAGGCGGTGATAATCGGGATACCGGGTGTTATTCTTTTTATCTACCACCATGAAATTCATCTCGCCGCTGTTCGGCGTATTCAACGTGTAAGCGCCAATAGGCTCGGTGAACGGCTTTCCGGTCGCGAAAATCCAGGTCGCCGAGAACGTTAAATCCCGGATGGGTTTATAGGTCAATACGGTTTTAAACTCGTGGGTCACATCCTGGTTGGCGGGGAAATATCCGTCGCCGTAAACCGGAAAGTGATAACGGGTTTCGCCCAGCGTGTAACCCAGCCAGCCGGTCAGTTTGCCGTATTTTTTCTGTAAAAGAAAATCTATGCCGCGTGAATATCCCTCGCCGTTGTAAAAGAACTGCTGATAACTGCTGTTGTCGGTAAAGGAAGGCGCAAACCGGAGGGTATATTCGCTCAGGTTGTGGAGTTTCTTATAATAAGCTTCCACGTCAAACAGATAGTCTTTTGTTTCGTAGCTTCCGCCGGCGACAAAATGCGCGGCGCTGCTGACCGGAATCCCGCTATTGTCGGACAGGAGCCATATATCGCGGCTTCCGGCGGAAATATCTTCGCGTACAATCCGGTTGACAAACTGGTAATAATATCCGGTAGATGCCTTCAGGTTCAGACGGCCGTTGATTTTGTAGAATGCCTGAAAACGCGGCTCGGGATAAACGTTGGATGTCACATCGTAGTACGCAAGCCGGACGCCGGGCAGGACGGTGAATTTATCGCTCAGCGTCCACCGGTCTTGAACGTATGCCGATAGCAAATTTCCCTTGTTCTGCATGTTCAGGATATTCATCGTATCGCTTTGCGCATAGCGGTAATCAATCCGGTAATTGGAATAGTTCAGACCAAATTCCAGTTTGTTTTTCCCGTTGATTTTATATTCGTTGTCGAATTTCAGCGAATAGTCCCATAAATTGTTATGCTCGGCCGTATTCTGGTCGAACATCACGGCGACATTGTTGTTTTGGCTCGTACTGCTGGACGTCGTCATGTTGTTTTGCCGGTCGCGCAGGCTGTAATAGTTGGAAAACGAGACAAGGAGATTGGAATAAAACCGGTTGTCCCAGTTGCGCGACCATTTCAGGCTGCTGCCGACATTGCCCCAGTTGGTTTTGTCGGTAAGGCTTCCGCTCATGAACGAACTGCCGAAACTTTCGCGGGAATTGTCGAGGACGTCTTCGCCGTTGAAAAAACTGAGGGACACGATGTCGCGCTTGCTCGGGTTGTAAGTCAGTTTGGCGTTGAGGTCATAGAAATACGACTCCGGTTTCTGCTGGTTGCGCTGGTTGAACCGGCCGCCGGGGCCGCCGCCCATCGACGATTGCGTATTTTCGGTATATACACTTGTGAATTTATCGTACATGAAACTTTGGAACGAGCGCCTTCCGGCAACGAAGAACGATCCTTTTTCATTTTTGAACGGTATTTCCATAAACGCATTGAAGCCCAAAAACCCGGCGTCGCCGCCGATATTGAACGCTTTGTCGTTTCCCGTTTTGCCGACGATTTCCATCACGCTCGACAGGCGTCCGCCGTGTTTGGCATCAAAACCGCCCTTGTGCAACTGCACGTCCTTCACGGCATTCGTATTGAAGGCGCTGAACACGCCCAGCAAATGTTCCTGATGATAAATGGTGAACCCGTCGTACAAAACCAGATTCTGGTCGGGCGTTCCGCCGCGCACATACATTCCCGCCGACGATTCGTTGGCTGCCGAAATGCCGGGCATCAACTGGAACGTGCGGAAAATGTCCTTTTCGCCCAAAGCCGGAAGGTCGGCGATTTTGGCGGCAGTGGTTTGAATGACGCCGATGGAAAGTCCGGGAATTTTCAGCACGTCCTCACGTTCCGCGATAACCACAATTTCGTCTAACGCATTGATGGCCGGTTGCAATTCGACGAACAAATTCTGTACGCTGATTTCGGGCGACAGGTAAAAACGTTGCGTTTCGTATCCCAGATACCTGAATACAAGAATTTCCGTATCGGTGGGGACATTGTACAACGTAAAATAGCCATCGTTATTTGTCGACGTTGCAATCGTGGTATGCCCGTCCACATGCACGGTCGCGAACGGCAGAAATTCGCCGTTGGTCTGGTCTTTGACACGCCCCGTAACGGTCAGATTGCGCCTACTTGCGTCGCCTTCGTAACGTTTGTTTTCCTGCTTCGTGCGGTTTTTAGGCAAGTTCTTTGTCAAAACAATGCAGTACGCGCCGTCTTCATCTATATAATAGGAAAGGTCTTTATTGTCGCGAAAAACGATTTCAAAAGCAAACAGCCTTTCTACGCCCAGATACAGATAGTCATATTGATAATTTGCCACGAGCGTCGAATCATACTTCAGGTTCATTCCATATTTTGTTTCAAAATCGTGCAATACTTTGAGCAGGGACGTACCGAAATAGTTTTCCCTGACTAAAAGAGTATCATTCGTTTGTGAAAAGGCATTACACGCCAACGACAAACAAATAATTCCAAAGAAGATAATTTTTTTCATCCGATTGCCTGTTTTTTATTGTTGCGGTGCAAAGTAACGACAGCGAAAGAAGAAACAAAGTAAAGAATGGGCAAACGGCGGGAATAAGTTTGTTATCGACATTTAACGAGCGTTTCCCCAACGAAAACCATTTTGTTTGCACCGTTCACCCCAAGAATGTTTTTCTTTTGGACATTCTCTGCTCCTTTGCAGAAAAATAAAAGATAATTTGACTTATGAAGAAAATATTGTTTTTAACGTGTTTGACACTATGCTTTTCTGTCTTTAAGCAAACAGACGTTTATGCGCAGTCCGGACCAAGACCGCGAGGTGGAGCGGGCAGACCTGTGATGGGGCCTCCACAAGATACAATGAATCACGGCAATCCTGACGACCTCGTGCTCGAACATTTTCCTTCGATTCCGGATTTAGGCCTTGAACAACGGGCTGATATCGGCATCATTTTGAAGAATGAACAGGAGAAGATCGACCAAAAAGTCAAGCAACAGCGAGACAAATCCAATAAAAAGATAAAGAAAATCTTATCGGAAGAGCAATACAAGGTTTTTATGGAGAAAAGAGACGAATTTCAATTCCGGAAAGAACCTTCCAGGCAATTCAACAGACCTCCAAACGGACAGCGACGGGGCGATAGACCCGAAGGAAGGCATCCGTAAGATATACTTTCTTTCTATAAATGTAGAAAACGCCGGCGACGATTTTTCAGGCTTTCTTCCGTGGAAGAAAACGTCAGCGACAATTTTTCATACTTTCTTCCACGGGAGAAAACGCCAGCGACGATTTTTCAGACTTTCTATAATTATAGAAAATGTCAGCGATGATTTTTCAGACACTCTTCCCCTTTTTTCTCCGAAAAAAAGCAGGAACGGCGTAAACAATTATTGGAATTGTCGGAGAAAAAAATCGGAAGATTTTACTATTCCCAAATCGGAACAACCCCTAAAGTTCTGTTTTGAACATACCAAACGGAGAACAAAGCAGATCGGAGTCACGGAAAATTATCTGAAATTAGAACTCTTTTACCATTCAGGTTGGATAAATCAATGGATTGATGTACCTTTGTCCGCCTCCAATTCGGTTAAATATGAAAAGTAAAATTGCTTATATTTTTTTGTACGCATGGGCAAAAGCTCACGCACGGCTGCCCATGAGTGTGTTATATATCCTTGCGGATATTCTCTACGTACTAATATACAAAATATTGCGTTATCGTGTAAAAATGGTGCGAAACAATATGAAAGCCTCTTTTCCCCAAAAGAAGGAAGCGGAGCTGAAGCGCCTGGAACAGGGATTTTATCATTATTTTTCCGATTATATCGTTGAACTGCTCAAACAGGCACACGTTTCCAAAGAAGAGATGCTTGAGCGCGCTCATATCACGAATCCGGAATTGATAGACCGGCTGGTTGACGAAGGGTATACGTGTATTGCCGTACTTCTGGGGCATTACGGCAACTGGGAATGGTTTCCGGCCTCCAATACGGTTTTTCGGAGCGCTTGCATGTACCCTATTTATCGTCCGCTGAACAATAAAGCGTTCGATAAACTGATAACGAATCTCCGCACCCGTTTTGGCGTGCATCTGATAGAAAAACACAGTACCTCAACCTCCATTCTCAAATTGAAGTGTAATAAAACCCCGTCGATGGTATTCTTTCTTGCCGATCAAAATCCCGGCGGCAACTACCTCGAATACTGGACTCATTTTCTCAATCGGGATACTCCGGTGCTCACCGGCCCCGAAAAAGTCGCCTGCCGCTTGGAGTTACCGGTCGTTTTTGCGGATATGACTACCGTCAAACGCGGTCACTATTCCATAGAATTTAAATTGCTGACCAAAACGCCTCAATCCACTCCGGAGTTTTGGGTAACGGAAACGTACATCCGCCTGATGGAAGAATCCATATTGAGAAATCCTTCTTACTGGCTGTGGACACACAATCGTTGGAAATATCAACGTGCGAAAAACGCATGAAACGAACGGCAGTCGTACTGACTGCCGTTCTCCTCAAGCATCACAAAGTAAATCCTTTCGTTGTTCCGCCCGAATAGGTTCCTCCCGAATTATAGCCGTTCACAGATGTTCCGCCGCTGATGCTGCCGCCGGAAAGCAATGTGTATGTGCCGCCGACAAGACGCGGGTCGGAGAAAGTAACTGTTACGGTTGAGCCTGTCGTTGCGCCCGCAATCACGGGGATATTGAACAGCAGGAGCGTTTCGCCTGCCGCGTTTTTGATACCGATGGCGCTGCCGACCGTACCCTGCATCCGCACGGAACGCTGCGTACCCGAAGGAGAAGTCATAGCGTTGCCACCGTGCGTTCCAACGATAATACCGCCGTTGACCTGAAAGTTACGCTCGGCGTCAAATGCTTCGCCGTCGCCGCGAACACCGTTGGCAATCGTCAGTCCGCCGTTGACGGTAAGCGGGCCGTTGCTGTCTATCGCATCCTGTCCCGAAGCGGCGCAGAAGATGTTTCCGCCGTTGATGACAATCGCCGTAGCGGCATTGATACAGTCGTCGTAGGTGTGAACATCAATGTTTCCGCCGTTGACGGTCAGTGTGCTTTTGCTTTCAAGTCCTTCGCCGCCTTCCTGCTTTTGCGTGCAGTTGACGTAAATTGTTCCGCTGTTGACGGTCATGTTTCCTTCGCACCTGATGGCTTTCGGATTGGCGTAGTCCGTACCGTTATCGCCGAAGCCTCCGCCACCGCCACCGGGACGTCCGCCCTGTCCGCCGCCCGAACTTCCCGAAACAAGGAACCGTTCGCCCGACGTGCCGACCGTCAGTATAAGGTCGGCGTTGTTGGCGCCCTGACTGCCGAAGGTTATCGTTCCGTCGGCATTGACGCCCTTACCGCCTGTTCCCGAACTGCTGCAAGTGATGTTTCCACCCGTCAGCAAGATGTTTTGATTACTCTTTATGCACGTTGCCGTGTATGAATCCGGCGAGCCTGTTTCGGCGGTATAAACCTTTCCGGCTCCGGCGGTCGTGATGTTGATAGAGCCGCCTCTGATCACGACGTCTCCGTCGGCGGATATACCCCTCCCTCCGTCGGAAGTTTGACGGCTTTCGATCTGAATCGTTCCGCCGGTGACGGTTATATTTTGGTCGCTTTTGATAGCCGTGCAGTAAGACGGTTCGTAGCCGCTGCCTATCGCTTCGAGCGCCGTAACGCCCGAAGTAACAATGAAAATATCGCCGCTGTTGATGGCAATATCCGCCTTGCTGCCGATTCCTTTCGACTGAGCGCCCGACACGGTCATTTCGATGCTGCCGCCTCCGACGGTTATTCCCGCATCGGCTTTGATACCTTTCGTATCGTCGGCAGAGGAGTTGATTTTGATGTTTCCGCCGGTGATTTCCGCCGTACCGCTGCCCGCATCAATACCGTCGCCGGAGGCTGCGATATTCAGCGAGCCGCCCGACTGTGCGAATCCGACTTCGGCATGAAGTCCGTCGGAAGCCGCCGATGTAACAGTGATCTCGCCGCCGCGTACCGTGATGCGCTGCTTGCTGCTTGCGATAGCGTGTTTTGCCGCGCCGCTGATGACAAGCCTGCCATAGCCTTCAAATTCAAGCGAGCCGCTTTTGCTGATCAGGGTAGCGTTTTCTTCGTTGGAAGAATTGTCGGACAGGATGCTGTTGCCTTTCAGCTCGACAACGGTTACGCCTTCGTTCTTTGTAATCTGAATGGGCGGGAGCTTCGACGCGGAGGCAATCACCGCGCTGTTCAACGTCAGGCGGAGCGTGTTGGGTGCGGTTGCATTGTTCTGAATTTTGAGCGAGCCTCCGGAGGTTGAACCGGAAACATACAATTCGACAAGTCCGGTAGAAGAGGAGGATATGGTAACATCCGCCCCGCTTTTTGTCGCGGTAACGCTGCCGTCGGAAGGAAGATTGCCGACAGTTGCATCCTTGTCCGAATAAACGATGCTGACAGCATTTGTATTGATAGCAATTATTTGTAAAGTGATGTTTTGAGCCGTAAGGTTTGCGTTATCTACCGCAATATCGGCGAGCGTTCCCGTGTCGTATCCGTCGAGTGCAAAAATGATATTGTATGCGCCTGCGGGAATATCGCCGATGGAATAAGCGCCCGAAGCATCTGTTTTTACTGCCAGCCCTACATTAGTATTATCGCTTGCTTTTTTGACCTGTACCGAAACCTCTGCCGCCGCGCTGCCGTCGGACTTCGTTACAATGCCGCCGATACTGTACGTCGGAACGGTAATTTTTTGAAGCACGATGTCTTTTCCTGTTACATCGGCATTAGTGATATTCACGTTTTCAATCGTGCCGGTTTCATAACCGTTGAGTGTTGCGATAATTTTGTAATTTCCTGCGCTTACGCCTGTGATGATATATTCGCCGGTAGCGTTGGTCGGCGATTGTCCGGCGTCGCTGTCATCGGATGTTTTCACGAGCATGACGGAAGCATTGGCCGCCGCGCCTCCGTCCGATTTGGATACCGTACCACCGACGTTACAGGTCTGTGGCGCTTCTTCCGCCGGGTCGTCGCTATTGCAGGAAGATAGCATAAAGCAGGAAACGATGGTCGCAAAAATGCAGACCCTTCTTTTTGCAGAAAATAGTATTCTCTTTTTCATCTGTTTGTATTTTTATGAGTTTGTCTATTATTAAAACGAATAAGCATAGTTAATCTCCACGACAAGCTTGTGTTGCGGTTTTTCCACATTGATTTCGCGATTGTATATCGCCGAAAGCTCGATGCTGCTTTTCCTGTCCAGACGGTAGGCGATGCCGGCGATAGAACGGATACAGTCGAACCGGTTACCGTCGGGATTATTCAGTTGGTAGAAGCTCTCCACCGAAACGGAAGGCGTAAAGCGACATTGCGGGATGTCGTAAGCCATTTTCAGACGGTTACGCCACTCCCATTCGGGATTGATTTTGTAGTCGTCTATCTTTCCACTCGCCTTTATGCGGTCGCTTTCGTCCTTGGTAGTGCCCTGAAACCGCTCGCGAAGGGTAAATGCGAAGTTGTTCCACTTCCTTTTTCCCTGAAGGAAGGCGATAAAGCGATGGCGGGGCTGGTAATCTTCGTATTCGAGGTCGTGAAACCGAATGAATTGATACGCCGCGCCGACTTTCAGGTTCCGGACGATGCTGTAGTCGCCGCCAAACTTCAATCCTATCCTGTTGATTTCACCGGAATTTTCGATTGTCCTAAGTTCCAGTTCCCCGTTCAAACTCCATTTGGTCGAAAGTTTCTTTTCAATTTCCGCGCTTGTCCATATACCGAAGTCGGTTTGGGCATGCACCGCAAGACTAAATAACATGAGGTACGCAACAGCTAAAAAAATTCCTGTCTTCATATTTCCTTTTTATTTACATATTCGATTGGGAGAAGCGTGTAATGTGATCAATCGTGTTGATTTCGCCGGGGGCGGACTTGTAATATACTTTCAGGAAAGCCGCGTCGCGCAGGAAATCGACATGTCCTACTTCTATGTTGACAATCTCTAATCCGGTTCTTTCGGCAAGGTCGGCAAGGAGGTCGGCACGCTTTTCGGGTTTAATCAGGTCGATTTTTTCGTACAAAATGATCTTTGTGGATACGTTGCACGCCACGTTTCTACCGTCAAGCAGCCAGATAATAAAGATAAACAGTAGGTTTGCGACGACGACCGACACGATGGGCACGTCCATCGACAGACCGTTGACTACCGAAATGCCAATCACGACAAACAGATAGGTCATTTCCCTGATTTGTATCGTTTCCGTGCGATAGCGAATCATGCCGAAGATGGCAAAAAGTCCCAGAGCGAAACCGATTTCCATCGGGATGCTTTGCAGAAGAAAGAGGAGGAGGAAGATGGTCACGCTGAAGAGCACGAAGGTGAAACAATAGTCTTTCCGACGGCTTCGGCGGTAGTAGAAAAACCGGATAATCAGCCCGCAGACGGCGATATTGAAAGCGAATCGCAACAGGAGCATAAAAAAATTCGTTGCGTCGAACACGTCCACGCCCATGAGAGTAAGCCCTTTTTCGGCAAGTTCGGCGGCATGTTCGGCGGCAATCTGAGGATCGTAATCTGTTTGAAACATATCTTATTGTATTAATTTGTTTATTGTATTCCATTTGCTTTTGAAGCGGTTGTATTTCACATGCGGGTCGGTGAGGATAGTCCCCATGCAGTATTTGCTGAACGAGACGGGTTTGATGCGGGCGCGGTGCAGGATGTCGCCGAAATCGGAACGCTGCCTGCCGTCCTGTTTCAGTTCGAGAATCATCAGGTCTTCCAGCGCGATTTCCCTGCCCGTTCGGTAATTCAGGAAGGAGAGTCCAATGTCGATGGTCACGCGCTCGGTAGCCCTGTTGTTAATAAATGTAAGGCGATGAAAACGGTTGGAGAGCGCCGACGCCAGAGTTTCACTGCCGAACAGGGAGCGGGCGTCGATAAACTCCCTTTCGCAAGGCAAAATGTCCGTCACGGAGAGATTCGGGCGGTGGATGGGGATGCGCTGTTTACTCGTCCGTCCCTTGTTGTTCTTGTTTTTTATCTCAAGAAAAGAGGTGCGGGAATCGACATACGAGCGGATACGGATTTTCTGACGGTTCAGTTTGCCGTTCTGGTGCATGAGGAACATCCCCAGATCGCACGTGTCAAAATATTGCGTAGCATAAGCGGATACAGCCGTTCCTTCGTTCACCTGCACCCTGAAAGCGAGGTTCATCTGTTCCAGCAACGAAGGCAGCAACGACGCCGGCGCCGCATACTTGCAATCCCTGCGATCCATCAGGCGAAGGTTCGTCATTCCCTCCAGAGTGACGGTCGGCATCGCAGTCAATATCTCATTTATAAGCGTATTCATAAATCTTGGTAGAATAGAGTTTGCCGTCGGGATTATAGTTGTACTGCACCTTTTTTCGTCCGTCGGGGAGGTATTCGTATTTCCGGATGCGGTAGAGTTTGTTTTTGTCGTTATAGACGTTTTCGCGGATGCACTTTCCGTCTTCGTCGTATTCAAAAGTGACGCGCTCACGCTGCCCGTAAACGGCGTATTCGATCTCTTCCACCTTGAAACCGTTCTCGTCCCACACGGTGAGGTGATCCAGCCACTGTTTTTTACTGTTGGCGTAGGTATTAATCTCTTTCACCACGAGGTTTTTGCGTTTTTCCCGTATGCTGTCCTTTCCATCCTGCGCCACAGCGCTCAAAGCCATGCCTCCATCCGATTTTGTTACCGTACCACCGACACGAAAAATCTGTAGCGCCTCTTCCGAAAAATCGTTCGATTTGTCTGATATGTAGGAAGACAGCATAAAACAAGCAACTATGGTCGCAAAATACATTATCCCCTTTTTCATCTTTTCATCTCTTTATAAATTGAGCACAAAGATAAGGTGCGTCATAAGAATGAAACAAATAGTTATTGTGAACTGTTAAAACATTTGGGTGAACGGCACAAAGACTCAATCCCCTATTTGTCCGAATCAGGATTTCCTACCAATGAAGGAAATGGATGTTCTGATTTTCAATCGTTATGAATAATTACCCATTTTCCGCCTTTATCCGCGCCTTCACGTCAGATAAGATTTTCGCCTTTCATTTTTTCTATATGATGCCTTAAACTACCTTCAGATATTTCTAATTGCATTACCATTTCTGAACGTGAAATAACTGAATTTGAAGTTAATAGTGTAATTATGCGACTTTTAATTTCATCCTGTTTTCCGGTTGTTTTCCGTTTTCCTCTTTACTACATGACAAAAAAAGTTGCTTTGTTATAAACAATTGAATATTAACAAAAAAAGTTGATGATTTATTAGGTTATATCCTAAGTATCGTTGCAATAAAGTCTTTCATAATTCATAATTCATAATTTCTTTCCCCGTGTTCGATATGACACATCATTCTCAATTCTCAATTTTCCCCTGTTTCATGCCGAATGAAATCCGGTTGCGAGACAAATCCACGTCCAGCACTGTGACTTGTACCGGCTGGTTCAGTTTGACGACTTCCGAAGGGTGCGATACGTATCTATCGGCCAACTGCGAAAGATGTACCAGCCCGTCCTGTTTGACCCCGACATCGACAAAGCATCCGAAATTGGTAATGTTCGTGACGATGCCCGGCAGGATCATTCCCGGTTTCAAGTCTTCCGGACGATGCACGTCGGAGGCAAATTCAAACGCTTTGGCCTGCGTGCGCGGATCCAGTCCGGGCTTGGCCAGTTCGTGCAAGATGTCGTTCAGCGTAGGCAGTCCAACCGTACCGGTCACGTATTTGCCGGGCTGTATTTGCTTGCGTAGCGGTTCGCTTTTCAGCAGGTCGTTGACGGTAGCGTGCAGATCGGCGGCCATTTGTTCGGCCAAAGGATAGCTTTCCGGGTGCACGGCGCTATTGTCCAACGGATTTTCCGCGTCGGGGATACGCAGGAATCCGGCGCATTGTTCAAACGTCTTTGCACCCATGCGGGGCACTTTTTTCAAGGCTTCGCGCGACGGAAAAGCGCCGTTTTCCCTGCGATAGTCGACGATATTCTGCGCCAGTTGCGGGCCTAACCCGGAGACATAGGTCAGCAGGTGTTTGCTGGCCGTGTTGACGTTAACCCCTACCCGATTGACGCAGCTTTCGACAACCGTATCCAGGCTTTTCTTGAGTTTCGTCTGATTGACGTCGTGCTGGTACTGCCCCACCCCGATGGATTTGGGGTCGATCTTGACCAATTCGGCCAACGGATCCATCAGGCGTCGCCCGATCGACACGGCGCCACGCACCGTCACGTCGTATTCGGGAAATTCTTCGCGGGCGACAGCCGATGCCGAATAGATCGACGCGCCGCTTTCGTTAACGATGAAGACCTGGATGTTCGCGCCGAACGTCATGCCCTGTATGAAGCGTTCCGTTTCGCGACCGGCCGTGCCGTTACCGATGGCAATGGCGTCGATTTTATAGGCGTCGATCAGTGACGACAGTTTATGCCGGGCTTTCGCCACCTCGTTTTGAGGCGCATGAGGATAGATCGTTTCGTTATGTTTCAGGTTCCCCTGCGCATCCAGACAGACCACCTTGCAACCGGTACGGAATCCCGGATCAATGGCCAGGATATGCTTTTGTCCCAACGGCGAAGCCAGCAGCAACTGGCGGAGGTTATCGGCAAAGACCCGGATGGACTCATCTTCGGCTTTTTCCCTTGCCGCGGTTTCGGCCTCCGTTTCAATGGACGAACGCAACAGCCGTTTATATCCGTCCCTGACGGCTGCCGCGACCTGTCCGGCTGCCGCCGTGCTACCTTTCACGAACATTCTTTCGAGCGTTTCCAGGGCAAGGGATTCGTCCGGTTCGATGCGGATATGCAGGAACGTTTCTTCTTTACCGCGGAGCATGGCCATCAGGCGATGAGACGGACAGCGTCGCAAAGGTTCCGAAAAATCAAAATAATCACGATATTTTTCACCTTCCTGTTCTTTCTTTTTTACCGACGCGGAATAGATTACCGCCTCACGTGCGAACAGGCGGCGAATAGTGTTACGGGCTTTGATATCCTCGTTCACCTGTTCGGCGATGATGTCGCGCGCCCCCTGCAAAGCGTCCGCAAGGGTCGGTGTGTCGTCGTTCAGGTATTTTTGACCGATCGTTTCCAGGTCATTGTCCATTTGCATCATCAACCTTGCGGCCAACGGTTCCAGTCCGCGCGCACGGGCAATGGATGCGCGGGTTTTCCGTTTGGGTTTGAAGGGCAGATACAAGTCTTCAAGTTCCGTCAGGCTTTCGGCGGCCTCAAGCTGCTGTTTCAGCGTGCCGGTCAGTTTTCCCTGTTCGTCGATAGACCGCAGTATCGCATCGCGTCGTTTGTCCGTTTCGAGCCGTTTTTCGTAGCGCTCCTTGATGGCGGCGATTTGTACTTCGTCCAGACTGCCGGTAGCCTCCTTGCGGTAACGGCTGATAAACGGGATCGTCGCTCCGTCGAGTAACAGATGCAACGTATTATGCACCTGCTGTTCGCGCAGGTTCAATTCTTTGCAGATAATGGCAATGATTTGTTTTTCCATAAAATAACATGTTTTGCACGTGCAAAATAACACAAATTTGAATCTTTATAAGGTGTTGAGATATAAAATCAGGGCGTCCAGTTCATCGCTGTTCAGACGGTTGGTAAGGCCATGTTTATTGTCGGGATTATACTTGGTGAAAATGTCCCGGAGCGTTGCGGCGCGTCCGTCGTAGAGGTAGGGGGCGGTGCGCCAGAGTTCCCGGAGCGAAGGCGTGTCGAAAGCTCTTCCGGCATCGTTGCCGTCGCCTGTGCCCACGTCGTATTTGGCCTGGTCGGTCAGGTATTTCCCGCTGTGACAGCGGAAGCATCCGATCTGCGCAAACAACATCTGCCCTTTCTGCCGCGGGTCTTTCCGTTTGTATTCCTGCAGGTAAGGGCTTGCGACGGGCGACAGATGCCTGAGATACTCATCCATATCGGCGGCCAGCGATTCGGGCCGGTTCGTTTGCAGCGTGTGCAGGATGCCGTTGCGCACGGCCTGTTCGGCCGATTCGCGTATGCCGGTGATCATGCACGGAGGCGTGACGTGCGCATACAGCAGGCTCTTGGTATTTTTCGGATTCCCCAGTCCGTCGTTTTGCTGATCCCAGTTCAACCCGTCCACCCTGCCGTCCGGATGGCAGGACGCGCAACTTTGCCATTGCTGGTAGCAGATGGAGGCGTCGTGAAAGGCGAGCGCACCGCGCCGTACGGCATCGGGCGCCGGTTCGTCGCCGAGTGGTATGACCGTCGTCATCGCCGGGTCGCCGGCCGGAATAGCTTCCAGAAAGGGCGAGAAGTAACTGCTGACGTATACTATCCCGTTGGCGAACGCGACTTCGCGGGGCGAACGGCCGTTCAGCGCGATGCGTTGCTTGCAGGACGCGGCAAACGACAGCGAACTGCTCAGGTCTTCGCTGTCGTGCAAGTACGGGTCTGTCATTTTCCCGGAGAAAAAGGCGTTGAGTTTCTCGTGCAACCCGTTCATGTCGACGCACATCAATTCGTGCGTCCCGGAAAGGGTGATAAACAGATGCCCGTTGCCGTCCGTGTCCATACCGGCGGGATTGGCTGCCCCGTGGTCTACGTCGTCCAGCAGGACGGTGGCATAAACGGCGCCGTCGTCCGTACGGATCATGCTCAAGGCATTCGTATTGACCCAACCCCTGTCCATCTGGGTAATCGGCATTCCATAGCGCGACAGCAGATGAACGGCGTAGAGGTATTTCCCGTCGGGCGAGCCGGCGAGTGCCCTGACGGACTGGGCGCCGTTGGGCAGCATGACGCGGGCGCGTACGGTGTTGGCCGATACGTCGATCAGGGTGATTTGCGCGGCCACCGTGTCGGCGGAAGCCGCCTGCGCGGGCAGGAAATCAGCAACCGCTACCGTATGCCCGTCGGGGGTGATGTAAACGGCGCGAGGCTCGCGAGCCGTCGGGAGGGTGGCCACTACCTTTTTCCCCGGCAGGTCAATCACTGAAACGGAGTTGGAAAAGCGGTTGGCCACATACAGGTATTTCCCGTCAGGCGTCACCGCCATTCCTGACGGGGTATGCCCTACCGGAATCGAAGCTTTTTCTTTTCTTCCGGGCAGGGCAATCACTTCGACACATCCTTTTTCTTCGCCGCAGGCGGCCACCAGCGTGGCGCCACCGGGCGTGAGCAGCAGATGGTTCGGGGATTGCTTCAGGGCGATGCGCGCCGTAGTAACGCCGGACTTCAGGTCGGTGACGGCAATGGCCTTTCCCGTCGTGAGAGCGGTATACATCACCTCCGCTTTTTCATCCACGGCCAGAGCGCCGGGGGAAAGATAGATTTCCGGCGTATGAAAGGACAGTACACAGGCAAGGATACCTGAAAGGAACAAGATGTTTCGCTTCATCGGCCTTATTTTCCTGAGAAATGCTTGTCAATGGATGTAACCTGATGCCGGACGGCCTCGTTTGCATGCACATTGGCCACTTCCGTGATGATCGCGCCCTGTGGCCCGGCAAACTGCCAGTGATGCGAAAAGACCCGCGAAAGGGGTACAAATTCGCCCGGAAGGGTTTTCACTGCGTGTTTGACCGTCACGCCGTTTTCGTGACAGGCCGGAAGGATGATTTCGGGAAACGACGCCAAGTTGTCTTCTCCCTCTCCCACGATATAGCTTAAGCCGTTGCGCACCAGCCAGCCTTCCATCTTTGCCGGCAAATCGCTTTCCGGTTTTTCGTGCCAGTGTTCCGGAAGCATCTGGTTGGGCAGGAGGAATATGTCCTGCAACATATACAGATCCTTCATGTCGTTGGCATACATGATGGCCGCCAGTCCGACTTCCGTAAAACGCCCCGTCCCGTAGTCACTTACCCACAGTTGCGAGCGGGTTTCACCGGTAATCGGGTAATCGTAATACTTCATCAGGCGAAGGATGGCATCCTTGCCGGTTTCTTCGTTAAACTTACCGTCTGTCGTGTAGAAGTCCGCGTTGTTGAACGTCAGCGATTCCTTCTTTTGACAACAACTCTCGGTACACGATTTCTCACATTCGCCCGTTGATTTGTTTCCTTGCGAACAGGCCGTCGTCAGGGCTATCCCTGTCATAATCAATAAAAAGTATTTCATGATTTAATATATTGAATGATACATATTCGACAGCATATTATTGCTTGCCGTGAGGCAAAGGTAATTATTTTTTTGTGTATGATGCAACAAAAGCGTATTTTTGCGGTATCAAAATCAAATATAAATGAAGATAATGATAAAACATACCCGGTTATGGACAGGGCTGTCGGGCTGTCTCCTGATCCTCTTTTGCCTGTTGGGAGGCTTTTGCGATACGGCCATGCGAACGACGGAAGTCTACCGTCCGAATGTGGAAGAAAAAGCAACTTGGGACAAACTGATGGCGCAAGGTATCGAGAAAATAGTATTTGTCAAACGTTTTACGTACAACAGTAATCATTATTACACCGAATACCTTAATTCCGATTGGATGCCGGGCGGGAACCTGTGCGTCCTGTCCCTGCAGACGGGCGAAGTGTCGGAACTGGCGCCTGCCTTGAACGGAGGCGTCTTCGGCGCTTTTGATGTTTCATTTGATGCCAAGCGCGTCGTATTTGCTTATAAAGCCGGCAAAGAAACGGGCTACCGGCTGTATGAGGTCGGCACGGACGGCAGCGGGTTGAAACAACTCACCTACTCGCCGGAAGACGAACAGGCCATCGTCGAAAAATACCGGATAGCCGGTTATGCACACGGGACGGAAGACCTTGACCCCTGTTACCTGCCCGATGGCGGGATTGCATTTATTTCCACCCGTTGCCGGTTTGGCATCCTGTGCGACGCGCCCGATATTTTCACAACGACCGTTTTGTACCGGATGGATGGCGACGGGAAAAA
>JAITPV010000202.1 GCA_031289275.1 Tannerella sp. | reverse complement strand
AGCGATTGGGCACGAAGGGTGAAATTTCCGTCAATATCAGCTATGGTTCCCTCTTTTCCGTTGTTGACGAACAGAATGCTTGCGCCGGTAAGCGGTTCGTTTGTCTTTTCATCCAAAACGCACCCTTTAATTACAATCGGACTGTTTTGTTGAGAAAAAACAGACAATGGAAAACATAATGCAACTAATACGCATAAAAATGTGTGTTTGCAAAGTTTTTTTACTAATTTTGCCACGACTCTATTTTTTAGTGTTAGGGGTGTCCTTAAATCCAATTTTGCGGTCGGCATGAGAGGACACCCTTTTTAATCTTATCCTATTTTTCTGCAAAGGTAAAGCAGTCCGAGTAATCGGACAATACCATATTTGGGGTATTTATTGAGTAAAAGAGCGTTTCGATAAGAATTCACAACAGTAAATCCACGATTCACAAGTGCGAATCTGTGACTCGGTTCGGCGTAGCGTCTTCGCTACGTTGCAGCTAAAATTTAGCGCGACGAAGTTCGGAGACTTCGCCGAACGAGGGTTAAGCATGCATGACACACCAAAAAAAAGCCCGGCGATATATTTGCCGGGCTTTTTCAGTGCCATTCAATCATTCCAACGATTTTTTCGCAGATTCCGCAGTTTAAAACGTTATCTCTGCTATTTCTTAATGATTTTATGCGTAGACCGTCCGGAATTATCCCATACGCTGACAACATAAACGCCTTTTGCCCAAGCGGAGACCGGAATCGTCAAACGCGCCTGGTCGGATGCCTGATATTGATAGACAGTTCTTCCGCTAAGGTCGGTGATTGTTACCTGACGAATGGCTGAACCGGAGACAATCAACCGATCAACCACCGGATTCGGATATAGTTGTACCGTGGCAACAACGGAAGGAACAAGATCCGTTTCCGTATGGCGAACCTGCAACTTATCCAGACAGAAATAACCGGACGTGTTCATGCCCCATTCACCCATATCGGTCGATGTCAGGGTGAGGGTAAGGCTACTTATTTTTCCGAGCGAAGACAGGTCTACCCATTCCCAGTCCGTATTTTGGACAAGTTGACCGTCCTTATATTCGGCAAACAGATGTTCCACCTTTCCCGTTTCTCCCGTTTCCGGATTCAGCCCCGTGATAATTACTTTATAATAATCGCCCTCTTGATCTAATGCACGGGCATAGCCGTCGCCGTACAGATTGCCGTAATAAGGCCAGGGATGATTGTTCAGGTAAACACCTACGGCTTCATACGTCTTGTCGAACGTGACTGCAAGTTCGCCGTATTCGTTAACGATCAGATAAGGTATGCCTTTTTCCGTCAACACCTTGTCTTCTTCATCTTTGACGACGCTACCGTCCGGATTGGTTTTGATGCCGCCTCCGGCCATGTTGCCCCATTGATTGAGGAGCCAGCCATCGGTCGAGGCGCTGTTTGCACTGCCGTAATCGCAGGTATCGCCGCTGGTGCCAACAACAAAACCGCTCCAATAACCGGATGTGCCGTACATGCCGCCGTCATGTGAAAAGGTGAAATGTTCAAACACCAGGGGCGCATCGCTGAAGGAGTCCGTCCATTGGCCTTTTTCTTCGTCGAAGGTTAGCGCCGACGGATCTACCGGCTTACTTAAATCCAGGGTAATCACCTGGGCTTGCACAAATAACGGATTGTATGCCAAAGTGACAATCCCTAACACGAATAGTACTATTTTTTGTTTCATAAGAATAATAATTAGTTGAATAAATGAGTTATTGTTTGCTGAATTTGACCGTTTGGTCTTGCGCGGCAAGGATATAAAATCCTTTGGGTAATTGACTGCAAGGAATCGTATTCATACCGCATTCCACAAGGAAAGACATCCGTTTGCGGCCGTCATAACCAAAAACCGTCACGGTTTGCCTGACCGGCGATGCAATCAGTAATTGATCTTGCACCGGGTGGTTGAGCAAACGGAATGATTCCGTCGCCTGGGGACGATTGGCCGCCGTCGCGGTCGCCTCGGGATGCAAGTCCATCGCGCCGCTTATTTCGGTGGAACTTTCCCCCAACCAGCCGCAATACTGATTGACGGCCGTATATACCTTCACGAAATGAATTTCGGACAGGCGCTTCTTCTCCCCCTCTCGATCGACCGCCCATTCTATATTGAAGGCGGAAAGAGCGCCGGTATTGGACGCATTGTCGGCATACCCCCAGTCGAAGGCATGTAGCTGGTAGTTACCCGTGCCGTCAACCACATAATTATCGGCTAAACGGGCGCCTTCAAAAACCAGCGAATCGGCCTCTATCCATTGCGGATAATAGGGTTGATGGTGAAATGTGTTTTTTGAAACGTAACCTTGATTGCCCCGGTTATCCACCCAACGAATGTAAGTTGTATCCGTCAGTTGCGGATAATCCGCATCGGGCGCCGGGACTTTGTCCGCATCCGGTTTATAATAAGTAATCCGGTAATTGTGAACGGTTGCCGGCTGATGGTATTCACTCCCGGCCAACTCATACCACTCGTCGTCGGGAATGCCGTTACCGTTCGCATCATGCGATACCGTCACGATGCCCGGCTCGCTGCTTTCGGACAACGCGCCGGGCAGGGGATTGATAAAAACATTTCCGAAGACCTTGAAATCCGGTTTGCCCGGCACATTGACGACCGGATGATCGAACCCGAAAATCACATAGCCGCCGTAAGCGCCTAAGGAAATCATACTGCTTTCTTCTCCGACAAGAAGTTCTTCCGTTTTCCGGATGATGTCTGCCTGCGTATCGCCCGGTTCATATTCCGGCGATACATTGATAAACTGTCCCGGAGCCGGCTGAAAATCATATACCTTGTGGATATACGGCGATTTTCCCTGTGCCGGAAGGCTCAGGACAGACAAAAGGCCTGTCAAAACAAGCATGCTTTTTTTCGATTTTTGCATAACGCTTTTCCTGTTTGAATTAATAAATGGCTTTCGTATAAAAAACAATCTTCAGGAAAAACGACAGGAGCGGGAACGACCCGATGTCCGGTTTGCCTCAAGCTTTATTCCCCGAAAGCTTTAAACACACAAGTTCATTCCGGCAGGTCTTCTGACTTACTCCAGATTCCGGGTCACCTTCCCACCCCTTGTGTTTCCTCGAGACCGTTTTCCTGTTTCTCGTGGAGGGACGCCGGGGCAGTGGTATTTATTTCACCCGAAACTTTTCTCCGTAATATCGTTTACGTTCTACTTCGTCAACCCAATTACAGATTCGGAGCTTACAGCAGCGGGACTGTTCAGGATTTGCACCTGATTCCCTTTTCATCCGTGCATAGTCTTATGCAACGGAACCTAAATGAGCGAGCAAAGTAAACGTTTTATTTGGATATAGACAAATTTACGGATGAAAAAAAAATGACACGTTGAACTAAATGAATAATGCGTTTGTCTAAATAATATATAAAGAGCGCTAAGAATAAATGATCATTTGAAACAGAATAATTTGAAATGCCCCCCTTTTTCCATCGCATACTTGGAAATCTTGGAATTTTCATGTAAGTTTGTGCCGCTCTAAACCCATAATCATTATAAGGGCGTTCAGTTGAAGTTAAATAATAAATATATGATAAGGAAAATTCTTTTTTTGAGTGT
>JAITPV010000170.1 GCA_031289275.1 Tannerella sp. | reverse complement strand
AGTTTGCTCAGGCGAATGTCCCGATCCCAAAAACCGTAATCTTTATGTTTCTTGAATTTTTTCATGTCGCGAAGATACTCAATTATTTTATAATATCCTTCAAATCAATTAAATAAATGCATTAAAATGATTAAAAAGATTTTCAGGGAGTTTTTAGAGGTTCCCTTATGCAATATTCAAAGATTTATTCAGTTAATATTAGTCATGTAAAACGTCTTTCTGTTGCGATTCGTCCATTCGACGCTGTTTTTCGAGAGCCGGTTTTGTCGGAGGATCGTCGGAAGATTGTCGGAGGATGTCCGAAGGATCGTCATACCCTCCATATCTTAATCTATGTAAAATTCGTTTGTTAAGGAATTTAATTTTCATGCGTTTGCCCTGAAATTTATCCGCGAATGCTTGCCGCTTCTGAAATAATGATTAGCTTTGTGCTGTCGTTTTTAGAGGTAATTAATTGAAATGAAACATATCCTTTTTATAATGTGCCTGTTGTGCAGTCCGGCAGTGTTGATGTCGCAGACGCGGGTTGAGAAAAAAATCGCTACAAAGGCGAGCGGTTATGGCGTGACGTATTCGCTTCCGGTCACGTCGCTGATCATCAATATCGAGGTGATAAAAGAAACTCGCATAGCCGGCCGGTATTACCGGTACGCCGAGAAGTATCTGGGCGTAAAGGACGCCGTGACCGAAGACGCGGTCTCGCATGAGTTGGGCAAAATCACGCTGGAAAACAAAGGCATCCCGGATGCAAACAACACGTATACGGTCGAGTTTAAGGCCGGTACGGTAGCGCCTTACGTATATCTGACGGAAGACGGCCTGCTGTGTTCCATCAATGCCGACTACACGCCGCCGGCCGCACCTGCAACCAGCCCCGCACAGACGGAAAAGCCAAAAAACCGCGCGGGTAGCGCTACGGCCGTATTCACGGAAGAGTTGCTGATGGCAGGCTCAATGGCGAGGCAGGCCGAAGTCGCCGCCAAACAAATCTATCACATCCGCGAAAGCAAAATGGACATCCTGACGGGCGACGCCGATAACCTGCCGCCCGACGGTGAAGCCATGAAATTGGTGATCGCACAGCTGGAAGAGCAGGAATCGGCGCTGACCACGCTTTTCACCGGTACGCGCACGACCGAGACCTCCTACTACGACGTCCGCATCATGCCGCAGGACAATCTGGAAGACGAAATCCTGTTTCGCTTCTCGCAGAAAGCAGGCCTCCTGGACGCCGACGACCTGGGCGGCGCGCCTGTATACATGAACCTGACGGCCACCGAGCGGGCGCCCGAACTGACGCCGAAAGAAGCGGAGAAGAAAGAAAAAATGAAAGGCATTATATATAATGTACCCGGAAAGGCGGCCGTCGAGATACGCACGGCGCAGGAAGCGCTGTTCAAAAGCGAAGTGCAGGTCGTGCAGTTCGGGACATACGAATTGCTTGCGCCCGCGATGTTCGAAGATAAAAAGACGCCGGTGAAGGTGCTCTTCTATCCCGAAACGGGCGCGCTGAAGCAGATCATACAATGAAAAATAATCATCAAATAAATTTATTACACTATGTTTAAGAATCATCCCAAAGGTTTACTTGGCGCGGCGCTCTCGAATATGGGCGAACGCTTCGGTTTTTATATCATGATGGCAATCCTGACATTGTTCATCTCATCCAAATTCGGTCTCGACGAACAGACTACCGGATATATCTATTCGGTCTTCTACGCATCCATCTACATCCTGGCGCTGGTCGGCGGCCTGATTGCCGACCGAACGCGAGACTACAAGGGCACGATCCTGGCGGGAATCATCCTGATGGCCGTCGGATACCTGATCATCGCCATCCCCACCCCCACCCCCGTCCCGAACCTGTCATCGTATCTGACGCTGACCTGCATCGGACTGTTCATCATCGCGTTCGGCAACGGGCTTTTCAAGGGAAACCTGCAAGCGCTGGTCGGGCAGATGTACGACCATCCGCAGTATACGAAATTCCGCGACGCCGGGTTTCAAATCTTCTACATGTTCATCAACATCGGCGGATTTGCGGCGCCGTTCATCGCCGTGGGACTGCGCAACTGGTGGCTGACGGCCAACCGGCTCGACTATAACGCCGCCCTGCCGGAACTGTGTCACAAATACCTGGCGCAAGGCCAGTCGCTGGACGCGACGAACCTGGCCAACCTGCAACAGTACGCACAGGCGGCTACGCTCGACGGCCAGACAGCCGGCGACCTGGCGGCATTCTGCACCCAATACCTGGAAGTGTTCAACCGCGGATTCCAGTATGCCTTCATGGCCGCCATCGTGGCCATGTTCATTTCGCTCGTCATCTATATGGTGAACAAAAAGACATTCCCCGACCCGGCGAAAAAGGCAGTAGCCGGCGACAAAAACCGCGCGACGACGGTCAGCCGGGAAGAAATCGCGATCAGCGCCGCCGAAATCAAACAGCGGATATGGGCGCTCTTCGCCGTATTCGGCATTGTCATCTTTTTCTGGTTTTCGTTCCACCAGAACGGCTATTCGCTCACCCTGTATGCCCGCGACTACATCAATCTGGACGTCATCAACCTGAACCTCGGCTTCACGACGCTCCGGGGCGCAGAGCTTTTCCAGTGCGTGAACCCGTTCTTCGTCGTCTTCCTCACGCCCATCATCATGTGGATATTCGGCGCACTGCGCCAGCGGGGCAAAGAACCGTCGACGCCGAAAAAGATCGGGATCGGCATGGGGATCGCCGCCCTGGCATACGTCTTTTTACTGGCATGTTCGGCAGCGCTACCGGCCAAGGAAGCGCTGGCAGGCATGTCGTCCGACGCGCTGAACGCGATGCGGCTCACGCCCTGGATCATGGTCGGCATGTATTTTATCCTGACCGTAGCCGAACTGTTCATCTCGCCGCTGGGACTGTCGTTCGTATCCAAAGTGGCGCCGCCGCACCTGCAGGGACTGATGCAGGGCGGATGGCTGGCAGCTACCGCAGTAGGCAATCTCCTGCTCTTCATCGGCGGCATACTCTACACCTCCGTACCCCTATGGGCATGCTGGCTGGTATTTGCCGCCGCCTGCGGAATGTCCATGATCGTGATGCTCACGATGGTCAAATGGCTTGAGAAGGTGACGAAATAGGAAAGCGTTCAAAGTTCAAAACTGTCATTCACAGTTCAGACACAACCCCGACAGGATTCCGAACCCTGTCAGGGTTTGCCGTTTCAAACCGTCTGTTTCAGCGCTCTAATCACCGATTTGTGCGCTCGGTAAAGTTAGTTGTGTGCGTATCAAATAGAGTCCCGCAGAGACGGCGCTTTATTAACCGTAGGTTTCAACGGACAGGACAGGACGGAGAGGATGCCCCATTCCCGCGGGGACTTGTTTTGAAAACAGGAAATGGTGTGGTGAACCTTCGTGTCTCCATGTCTCCGTGTTTAAATATTTCCAGTTAATCTGCGTAATCTGCGTGCAATACCGTAACACACCCCCTACCCCCTCTCAAGAGCAGGGCTGTTAAGTTTTCTTATATTTCCCCGGTTTAGAATATATTAATCCAGGCAGTTCCATGAAATTACTGTTACACAGTTCCATGGCATATTTGACAGAGACCAAACCGTTGCTTCCGAAAAGATTGATGGAAATATTTCGGATAATGGATATATTTTCGGCAGCCATACCTTTTGCCGTTTTGGAAATATCTTCTTTCATGATGGCATCCTTGACCCGGTGCAGACGGTTTTCCATGCCCCAACGAGACCGGACATGTTCAGCAAAAACAGCCGCCCTGCCGGAGCGCAGATCACCTGTATAACAGGCGGTCTCATAATCTTCTGCCTTGCCGGTCAATACATTGCGTTCGACACGAACCGGGCGTTTAAGGGCAACCCGCTCCTCTGAAATGCCCGAAATGTCCTTGTAAACAGATACATCCCGCGTTTCCAAACATCCTCCTGAAAGCGACGTTTTCCGGAAACCGTCAACACACCGGGCATTGCCGGCTGTATTAATCCGTACTTGCCGGAGCAATGATTTTTGATTGCCCCTGACCTGAAGAATGTAATGATTTTCTCCGGACACGATTGCGTCCGCCGTTTTTTTTGGCAGTGCAGTGCATCCAAAGTAAGGATTTCTCCCTTGACGTCCAGCGCTTTTATCAATTCAT
>JAITPV010000103.1 GCA_031289275.1 Tannerella sp. | reverse complement strand
GCTTATCCCCCAATCGCTGCGCTTCATTGGGGGTTATTCACATTAAGACCTCCGGTCTTTTCCCGACACACCAAACTTTCCCTGATTAGCCCACCCGTCATTGGTAGGTACGAAGCAGTCGCCGATGCACCAAGTCTATCGGCTGTATGGGCGATTGCGGGTCAAGCCCGCAATGACGAGGTTGAACGGATACCGCCGTACTGCATCGCAATGACTATGATTACAGTCATCTCATTCTCAATTCTAATGTAATCATAATTCTTAATTCTTAATTTCCCGGCGACTGCTTCGTACCTCGCAGTGACGGCCGTTGTATTGAGAAAAGGCATCAAACCCAACACGACGAAGATATGTAAGGTAACGGCGGAACTCTCCGACGATCTCAAAAATCATTTTTCAGCCCGGCGGAACTTCCCGACGAGCCCAAAAATCATTTTTCAGCCCGGCGGAACTTCCCGACGAGCCCAAAAATCATTTTTCAGCCCGGCGGAACTCTCCGACGAGCCCAAAAATCATTTTTCAGCCCGGCGGAACTCTCCGACGAGCTCAAAAATCATTTTTCAAGCCGGCGGAACTTCCCGCCGCGCTCAAAAACCATTTTTCAGCCCGGCGGAACTTCCCGCCGCTTCCAAAAAACGGTTTTTTATAGAAGTATGAAAAGATTTTCAGTCGGCAGTCTTGATCACTCTCTCGAAGCGTGCCAAAAAGTCTTCCGCATCAGCCTGCGTCAAGTTGAGCGGCGGAAGCAGCCGGATCGTGTTTTCGCCGGCCACGCCGGTAAATACTTTTTCTTCAAATAAGAGTTTGTGCCGTATTTCTTTGACCGGTTCTTCCAACTCGATCCCGATCATTAAGCCCCGTCCCCGCACATTGGCGACGCCCGGAAAGTCTTGCAGCTCCTTGTTGAGGAAATCGCCCACTTGTTTGGCATTTTCAATCAGTCGTTCTCCCTGCATAATGTCCAGCACGGCAATCGCCGCGGCACAAGCCAGATGGTTCCCGCCGAAGGTGGTGCCCAACTTGCCGTAAGCGGCCTCGAACATGGGGTTGATCAGTACGGCGCCCATGGGGAATCCGTTGGCAATCCCTTTGGCCATCGTGATCAAGTCCGGACGAATATCCGCATACTGATGGGCAAAAAACTTTCCGCTTCGCCCGTAACCGGATTGCACCTCGTCAAGAATCAGCGCCGCGTCATACTTTGTACACAGGGCGCGCAAGTCCCGGAAAAAGGCGTTGCTCACTAAATGAATACCGCCTACGCCCAGGAGTCCTTCGATAATAATCGCCGTGACATCTCCTCTTCTCAAGGTCGATTCGACCGCTCCGGTATCGTTTATCGGCAGGTATACCACCGGAAAACCTTTATTAATCGGAGCAATGATGTCCGGATTGTCCGTCACTCGCACGGCCGCCGAAGTGCGTCCGTGAAAAGCGTTGCGGAAAGCGATGACACGCCTTTTTCCATTATGAAAAGAGGCCAGTTTCAATGCGTTTTCGTTGGCTTCGGCGCCGCTGTTGATCAGGAACAACGCATAATCGTCGTATCCGCAGGCTACGCCCAGCCGTTTCGCCAGCGTTTGTTGCAGGCTGTTGATTACCGAATTGGAATAGAATCCCAACTGATTTAATTGTTCCGAAATCGCTTTTACATAAACCGGGTGGCTGTGGCCAACGGAAATAACGGCATGACCGCCGTATAAATCCAGGTATTCATTCCCTTCGGTGTCCCAAACACGGCATCCCTGTCCTTTTACAATTTCAATCGGAAACAAGGGATATACATCAAATAGTTTCATGTTAATTAATTGTTATGTTTCACTTAAAATGCGGATGGCTTTATATATAATCCGTTTTTTTCATTCAGGCCGAACATCAGGTTCATGTTGTGAACGGCCTGTCCGGCGGCGCCTTTCAGCAGATTGTCTATGACCGAGGTGATCAATAGCATATCTTCTTTTTTTTGCAGATGCAGCAGGCATTTATTCGTATTGACGACTTGTTTCAGATCCGGGTTCTTGTCTACCACGAACGTAAACGGGTGGTCGCCGTAAAAGGCTTCGTACCGTTTTTGAATCTCGTCGAGAGGCTCCGGGCATTTCGTATACACGGTAGCAAAAATGCCCCGCGAGAAATTGCCGCGCACCGGGATAAACCATATATTGCTCCGGAAGGTGTTTTGCAGGCGGGTCAGGCTTTGTTTGATTTCATCCAGATGCTGGTGCGTAAATGGTTTATAGATGGAAATATTGTCGTTTCGCCAACTGAAATGCGACGTTTCCGAAGGTTTAACGCCTGCCCCCGTTGAACCGGTAATTGCATGGACATGCAGATCGTCGTTCAGCAGCGAATGGCCGGCCAGCGGAAGCACGGCCAGCTGGATACAGGTGGCAAAACATCCGGGATTCGCCGTATACCGGGCTTCACGGATGGCTTCACGGTTCAGTTCCGGAAGGCCGTACACGAAGGAAGGTGTTGTGCCGGCCATCCGGTAATCCGTGCTGAGGTCGATGATTCTTAGCGCTCCGGGTATCGGGTGCGTCTCCAGGAATTTCCGCGTATCTCCATGCGCCGTGCAGCAAAAGAGTATATCTATCGCGTCCAAGGGCAGGTCGGGGGTGAAGTACATATCTATTTCGCCGTACAGGCCGGCATGTACCTCCGTAATCTGATGCCCGGCATGGCTGTGGCTGTTGACGAAGATGATTTCCGCATCGGGGTGATTGATCAACAAACGAATCAATTCTCCGGCCGTATATCCGGCGCCACCAATAATTCCGACTTTGATCATGAGAATATAATAAGAATTAAGAATGAGGAGATGCTCCTGTTTCTACGTTACTGTTTACATTATAATATAACTTCATTTGGTTTCCGAGGATTTTTGTAAAGCCTTTGACGTCGTCGGCCGTCCAGGCTTTTTGTTCTTCTCCGTAGACGCCAAAATCGCTTTTCATCAGATCGTATTTGCTTTCAACGCCGACAAGCGTGTAATGATACGGTCGGAGCGTGAGTATGACCCGTCCTGTGACGCTGTGTTGCGTGCTTTGCAAAAAGGCCTCCATGTCGCGCATCACGGGTTCGAGGTATTGCGCTTCGTGCAGGAACATGCCGTACCAGGTGCCGATCTGTTCTTTCCAGTATTGTTGCCATTTGGTCAGCGTATGTTTTTCCAGCAACTTGTGCGCATGGATGATCAGCAGCGACCCGGCGGCTTCAAATCCTACCCGTCCCTTGATGCCGATGATCGTGTCGCCCACGTGCATGTCGCGTCCGATGGCCCAACGGGCGCCGATGGCTTCGACTTGGCGGATGGCATCGGCTTTGTTTCCGAACGCAACGCCATTCACGCCGCAGATTTCGCCCTGTTCAAAATCGAGCGTCAGAGTTTCTTCGCCTTCTGCCCGGAGGGGCGAGGGATAGGCCTTGTCGGGCAGCGTTTGATTGGACGACAGGGTTTCTTTTCCGCCTATGCTTGTACCCCATAAGCCTTTGTTGATGGAATATTCCATTTTGACAAAGTCGGCCACGAAACCATGTTCTTTCAGGTAATTGATTTCGTATTCGCGGCTCAGGTTCATGTCGCGCGTGGGGGTTATGATTTCGATCTGCGGGGCTAAGACGTCAAATGTCAGGTCGAAGCGTACCTGGTCGTTCCCGGCGCCGGTGCTTCCGTGCGCCACGGCATCGGCGCCGATTTCCTGCGCGTAGCGGATGATGGCTAATGCCTGGAAGATGCGTTCCGAACTGACGGAGATCGGATACGTGCCGTTGCGCAACACGTTTCCGAAGACCATGTATTTGATGCTCTTTTCGTAATATTCCCGCTCGATTTGGAGCGTAGCATGTTTCACTGCGCCTAATTGAGCGGCGCGTTCTTCGACGGCTTTACATTCGGCGTCACTGAAACCGCCCGTATTGGCCAGGGCGGTATAGACTTCATAGCCTTTTTCTTTTGATAAATACATGGCGCAAAAAGAGGTATCCAATCCTCCGCTGAACGCCAAAACAACTTTCTTTTTCATTTCCGATTTCATTCAAAGATTCATAATTCATAATTCATAAATTGCTATCCAGTTCTTTCTTCGCAAGTGCGAGACAACGGGGGTTGAGCGGGTCGAAAAGCATGGCGGTGCAGATGCAATAGCGCCGTTGGGTACGGAGTAATACATCTTGATTGATACATCCGTTGCATCCCCGCCAGAAAGCCTCGTCGTCCGTCAGGTCGGCAAAGGTGACCGGCATATAGCCTAATTCGGTATTTAACTTCATGACGGCGCTGCCGGAAGTAAGACTGAACAGTTTGGCTTCGGGCCACCGTTGGCGAGCCAGCTGAAAGGCGGCATGTTTGATGCGTTTGGCCAGCCCGCGGTTGCGGTATTCATCCGCAACGATCAGACCCGATGTCGCCACAAACTGTTTGTTGCCCCACGATTCGATGTAACTGAATCCGGCAAATTCCTCGCCGGCCAGGGCGATAATTGTTTTGCCTTCCTTCATTTTTTGCGCCACATAATCGTGCGAGCGTTTGGCAATGCCCGTACCCCGCACTTTGGCGGCATTTTCGATAGTTTCCAATATGATGTCAACATATTTCTCATGACTTTCGTCTGCAATTATTACATCAATCTCTACCGTTTCTTCCATTTTCGTTTTTAATCTGATAGGTTGTTTTACTTTGTTGTTTGATTCGATTTATGAACAGCGACCCGCACTTAACTGACAAATTGCGACAGGGCCGTAATTACTTGTTCGCGGCTGTATCCTTCGCGCGGGATCAAGAGGATCGTATCGTCTCCGGCGATCGTGCCGACGATCTCCGGGACGGTTTTTCGGTCGATGTCGGAGGCGATTCCCATGGCGTAGCCCGGACGTGTCTTTATCACGGCCAGGTTGCCGGAAAATTCGACCTTCAGGGGCGGCTTGTCAAGCGTTTCGGGCAGACTGTATGCGTAGCTGTCGGAGTCAGGCTTTTTTATGATTTTCAATTGTTTCATATCGCGTGACAGCGTCGCTTGCGTGACGTCGTAACCCTGAGCCACCAGCAACCGGAGCAAATCTTCCTGGCTCCGGATGGTTTCAGCGCTTATTATACGGCAAATGGCCTGTAATCGTTGTTCTTTTGTATTCACACTTTGTATAAGTATTCAAATTTGCGGCAAAGGTAATACTTTGTTTGAATAAATATACATAGCGGAGAAGATTTAACAATTATGCATGATGCATCATTCTTTCCGGTTAAAATCCGGGTTGCGGACCGCCGGGGCCAAAGCGCGGCCCGTTTCCTCTCATATCCGATTCCTTGGCGCCGCCTTTGAAGATGCTGAAGCGGTAAATGAAGTGCAGCATGAAATAGCTGCTCAGCGTGTTGTATTCCGAATAACGGATGCTGCTGGCTGTGGCGCTGTAGGAGATGTTGCTGCGTTGTTGCAGGATGTCGTAGATTTTAAACCGGAGCGTGCCGGCGTTGTTTTTCAAGAACGATTTGGAGGCGGAAGCGTTCCATAAAAGTTCCTTTTGTTCGTATCCGTCCGTATAACCGGAATTGGTAGAATAGTTGATGTCACTTTCTATCTGGAAATTCAGCGGCAGGTAGATCGTTGTTGCAGCGCCACCGCCGTAATTGAACGTGTTCAGGTCGTTTTGTCCCTGCAAGGTGTTCTTCGTCCGGTTGTAACGGATGTTGCCGTTGAGGCTGAAGTCGAAGAGGGACGAACGGTAATTCAGGCCGGCGCGTTCGCTCAGCGTAAGAGCTTTGCTGGTATTTTCGCTGTCGTTGACAAAACCGGTGCTATGGCTGTACATAGCCCAGGTCATGGAGTTGACGCTGAATTTTTTGTTTTTAAGCGGCGTGTTGAATATCACACGCATGTTGCCGTTGTAGTTTCCGCTTACGTTCTCGTAGGTGCTTACTCTTTTTCCGGTGTTCTGGTCGTAGGTAGACTTGCTTACTATATCATTAATAATATAATTCCCGTTGGCAAAGATCATGAAAGCCGTTTGGTTTTCGGGCACGAATTTCTGGAACCGGAGGCGCAGGTTATTCGTATAGGTCGGATTCAGTTCCGGGTTGCCCCTGGTCGTATTCAACGGGTCGGAGACGTCGTCCACCGGTTGCAACTGCTGCATCGTCGGTTGGCTGGTGCGCCCGTCGTAATCTATCCGCAAGTTGGTACGGTTGTCGAAACGGTAGTTCAACTGGGCGCTTGGGGAGTAGTTCATGACGTCGCGCGACATGGAGTACAGGACGTTTGCGCCGACAAACGTTTCGGTGGTGGAATGAGACGGGTCGACGTTGAAGCCTACGGTATAGTTGTATTTTGCACGGACAGCCTTGAAGGCAATGCTGGCGCGTTGTTCGGACGAACTGTTGCGCGTGCTCTTACTGTACGTACTGTCCAGTTCGGTATACTCGGCGCCGTCTTTATTGTAGGCATATTTCAACGCTTCCCGCCGGCTTTGGCTGATCCGGTAAGTGGCTTGCAGGAAATTGTTGTGGCCGATAGGTTCCACCCACGATACATAGACGCGGTAATTGTATCCGCTGTTGTCGTAACGCACCTTCTGGTCGATGATGTCGCTGGAATCGCCATAGAGGTAATAGTTGGTAGTCGACCGGTTCACGCCGTTGCTGTATGAATCGTTCAGACCGCCGGACAGGGAGCCGCTCACGGTACGTCCCTCCGAATTTAGTTTGCGGCTATATTCCAGGCGCGCGGAGGCATTATAGCCTTCGCCGTCGGAGAGGGAATAAGATTTTGCCTGATTCACCGTATCCATCAAGCCGTTCATCGAGCGCGAATTTTCATCCTCTTCGCTGTGCGTCCGGCTGTAACCCATGTCCGGTTGAAAGATGATCTGGGTCATCGAGTCCGGTTTCCATTCCATGCGGAGATTGACGCCCACATTGTCGCTGACGGTATTGCGGCGGCTGTCGCTGAAATCATACGAAGCGCTGTCGCCGGGCAGGATATTTTGCGTATTGTTTTTGCTTTCCGCCAGGTTGTCCGAATGAGAATACCGGACGTTTCCGCCCACGACCAGCCGGGGGTTAAACTCTTTGCTGAAGTTCGATCCGATATTGCCGGACGAGGTGATACCGTTGCCGGCGCCGAAACCGCCGAAGCCGCGGCGTCCGCCACCCATGCCGCTGAACATGCTTGAGGCCACGTCCGTAAAGCCCATGTTGTTCGTATTGTTCAATCCGCCCATGAGGGAGAACTGGTCGTTGTTGATGAAACGGTTCACCATGAAGTTCCCCTCATAACGTTCCCTGCTGCCGCCCCCCGCAAAGGCATTTCCAAACCAGCCCTGCTTCATGCCCGGTTTGACGGTCAGGTTGATCACCGCCTCCTCGTCGCCATCGTCGAAGCCGGTCATCAGCGCCATGTCGCTTTTTTTGTCCAGCACCTGCACCTTGTCCACCATCTTGGCCGGAAGGTTTTTGGTAGCCACTTTCGGATCGTCCGAGAAAAACTCCTTGCCGTCGACCAAGATTTTTTTGATCTCCTTGCCGTTGACCGTCACTTTGCCTTCGGTGTCCACCTCCACGCCGGGCATCTTTTTCAGCAAATCTTCCAGCACCGAGCCTTCCGTTACCTTGTACGAATCGGCATTGTACTCCACCGTGTCGTTACGCACCGCCACTTCCACCGCCTTGGCCGTGACCACGGCTTCGCCCAGCATGATAGCGTCTTCCTTTATCTCCAGCGTACCCACGTCTACGGTTTTGTCTTTCCCCGAAATCTTTAATGATTGAAAAACAGATTCGAATCCAACGAAAGATGCCTGCAACAGATACGTGCCGACTTTTACGTTCCGGAGGCTGAAAACTCCGTCGTTGCCACTGATTACGCCCGTCACAAGCGTGCTGTCCTTTGCATTCAACAAGCGGATAGTGGCTTGTTCTACCGGCTCTTTGTTGTCTTTCTCAATAATCTTTCCCTTCACTTCCACTTGAGCCATTGCCGACAGAGACAATAAAAGAAGTAACAGTAATGAATAACCTCTTCGTACCATAAAATAATCTGTTATCTGATTTGATTTACGAACAAATAGACGGCTTCAGAAAGAAATAGTTTAAACTACACGGCGTTTTTTTTTGTTTTATTGGGAATCGGAAAGAGAAGGATGCCTTTAAAATGGTCGCGGATTAAAAGCAGCGTCCATTCGGATTTGCAAGTGTGCCGTGAGAACATGAGAAGACAGTCATGTTCGCAACTGCGTAAGAGATGGAAGCAGGCCTCCCGCAACCGTCTTTCGGGAGGAGGTTACAAACCGGTGTATGCTTCATTGTTCAAAAGGCAGTGTAGCGAGCGATACATTATATTTTACGAATTACGCTTTCATGGACACTCCCCTTATTCACAGGCAACGCTTAAAGCGTTTCATGCACAAAACCATATCCTGCGCAGCATAAAAATCATTGGAATACAAAAAAACATTGTATCCTTGCTTTCAGAAAGATGCTTCAGACAAATGTCGGACGCATAAACAGAACTATAAAAATGGTTCCGATATTTGTCGGAAGCATAAATACGACCGAAAACATGATTCCGACATTTGTCGGAGGTATAAACAGAAAATAAAATACGATTCCGATAAATGTCGGAAGTATAAATAATATTATTAATATCTTACTGTTTTTATTGATATGAAACAATTTAAATTTTATACTCTTAGAGTAACTCATCTGAAGCTCGAAAATTTATCGGGGCTTTGTACTGAAACCAATGATGTGGCCAAACCGATTCTCACGCAGCTTATGCAACCGTTATTACTTGCAAAATTAGGTGTTATGGCGACAGACCTGGCGACATTACAGTCGCTTATGAACCGGACGCACGGCAGTCCGTTGACACCACAGCTGAAAGTGCTCGACAAGCATATCACCAGCTTCCATATCGCACGGTGAAGAGGATTCAAAGATTCAACGATTCAAGCGCCGTATCAGGGAAGAAATTGAGAATTGAGAATACATTAATTATATCAATCATTCAAATCATATTCAAAATCACAGTTCGGACAATGAGCAGGAGGCACGGAGATGTATTTCTCCGTGCCTCCGTCGTTTCACGCAGATTAAGAGGCATGTTATGATAGATAAATATTTTTTTGACGGTAACGTGTGGTTGTACATGCTTTTTTTTGCCGTCATTCCGGAAATTATCGTAATTTTGCCCGCAAATACAGAGTACAAGTATGAAAAAATATCGGATTTTATTTTTGTTTTGCGCCTTATCCACGGTTGTCCGGATGAGTTTTGCCCAAAAGGAATCCTATTATTTTGACGCTTCCGGCATATTTATCATCAGAAAAATCATTTTTTTGTTGGAAGAATGTGCTACTGTTAATAGAAAAATAGTATCTTTGCCACTTAATTTCAATAAAACATGATTTTCTCAGAGTTGACAGCTATTTCTCCTGTGGACGGACGATACCGGGACAAAGCAGAAATTTTGGCCTCCTATTTTTCGGAATATGCCTTGATTCGGTATCGGGTGCGGGTAGAAATTGAATACTTTTATACGCTTGCCGGCTGGTTGCCTCAGCTGGAATCGCTGGATACGGCGGAGGCGAAGCAGGTTTTGCAACAGATCTATCTGGATTTTTCCATCGAGGATGCGCTCCGGATTAAAGCCATCGAACGGACAACCAATCATGACGTAAAAGCGGTTGAATATTTCATAAAAGAAAAATTTGACGCCTTGTCGTTACAGGATTACAAAGAGTTTATCCATTTCGGATTGACGTCGCAGGACATTAATAATACGGCCGTTCCGCTATCATTGAAAGAAGCCCTGAACGACGTGTATTACCCCGGATTGCAGGCTTTAATTAATGTATTAAAGACCTATGCCGAAGCGTGGAAAGAGATTCCGATGTTGGCCAAAACGCATGGACAGCCGGCGTCGCCCACTCGTTTGGGAAAAGAAATACAGGTGTTTGTCTATCGCCTGGAGCAGCAGATGGAGAGTCTGAAAAAGATTCCGATAGCGGCCAAATTCGGAGGTGCGACGGGTAACTTTAATGCGCATCAGGTAGCCTATCCCGGATGTGATTGGAAAGCCTTCGGCAACTGGTTTGTCAACGACGTTTTAGGGCTGCGGCGGGAAGAATGGACGACGCAAATATCCAACTACGATCATTTGGCCGCCCTGTTTGACGGATTAAGGCGAATAAATGTAGTGCTGATGGATATGTGCCGTGACATATGGCAATATATATCGATGGAATATTTCAAGCAAAAGATAAAAGACGGCGAAGTCGGTTCATCCGCCATGCCGCATAAAGTCAATCCCATTGATTTTGAAAACGCCGAAGGTAATTTGGGCATGGCGGATGCGATCCTGACACATATGAGCCTGAAATTGCCGGTCTCGCGTTTACAGCGGGATTTAACGGATTCGACCGTGCTGCGAAATATAGGCGTTCCGTTGGCGCATATCGAAATAGCGTTTAAAAGCATAACCAAGGGGCTGGATAAATTATTGCTGCAACAGGATGTTTTGTCGCGCGAGTTGGATGCACATTGGGCGGTAGTAGCGGAAGCCATTCAGACCATTTTGCGGAGGGAAGGCTATCCGGAGCCATATGAAACATTGAAAGCCTTGACGCGAACCAATGAAAAAATCACGGAACAGGCGATTACGGAATTTATTCACTCGTTGCAGTTAAGCGATTCGGTGAAACAGGAACTCAGGGCCGTTACGCCTCATAATTATGTAGGAATTTAATGAACAGTTTAATAAAATATGAATCAACAAAAGTACAATCGGGAGATTGTAAACGTTTAATCTCAAATTGATATAAAAAATGGGTATAGAAGAAAAAGACGGAGAACAAGAATTACATCCGAAACAAAGTATCCCGGAAAACCAACGGGAAAATGCGGGTTCGCAGGAAAGAAATTATGAAAGGAAACCGGCCTATCATGCGACCAGAGATGGTAACGGTTATCAGACACACGAAGAAAACCGGACAGCTCCGGGACGTCGTCCGCGTATCAAGGATAGCCGCAGTATAAACTACAGCGAAAGCAACCGTATATCATACGGAAACAACAGGCCGCCGGGTGAAAACAGAGGTGATGGACGTTTTAACTATCATCAGCAACCATCCGGACAGGAAGGACGGCGTCCTTACCAGCCGCCGCGCCCGGCGTATGGCTCCGGCGAAGGAAGAGACTATGCTTCCTATCAGTCGCCGCGCCCGGCATCACCGTATGGCGGCGCAGGTGAACGGAGGGAGCAGTCGTCCTACTCGCCGCGTCCGAATATGGACAGAGGAGGGTATCAAAGACAGGAACGTCCCGGAGGCGGAAACCGCTACGATACAAACCGTCCGCAGGCGCCGCAAGGCTACCGTCCTTCCTATGAAGGCAACCGCCCTTCTTATGAAGGCAACCGCCCTTCTTATGGTAACCGGGGTGGAGCCGAAAGGTATCCGGGCAAACGACCGCAACAACGCACGCCCGATTATAATCCGAACGCCAAATACAGCTTTCAGAAGCAACTGAAGTATAAAGAAGCATTGACGGATCCGAATGAACCCATCCGCCTGAACAAGTTTCTGGCGAATGCCGGCGTTTGTTCGCGTCGTGAAGCCGACGAATTTATACAGGCCGGCGTAGTCAAAGTCAATGGCAACGTCATTACGGAGTTGGGAACCAAAATCTCCCGCTTGGATACCGTCTTGTTCCACGAGCGGCCGGTGCAGATAGAGAGCAAGTTGTATATCTTGCTGAACAAGCCGAAAAACTGTGTAACCACGTCAGACGATCCGCGCGAACGCCGGACGGTCTTGGATTTAGTCAAAAATGCCTGCAAGGAGCGCATCTATCCGGTAGGGCGTCTGGATCGTAATACGACCGGCGTGCTGCTGCTCACCAACGATGGCGATCTGGCTTCCAAACTCACGCATCCCTCCTATAAAAAGAAAAAAATCTACCATGTATGGTTAGACAAGGAGGTAACCCTTGAGGATATGGAAAAGTTAGCCACCGGATTGGAACTGGAAGACGGCGAAATCCATGCCGATGCCATCAGTTATGCCAGCGAAGAAGATAAAATGCAGGTAGGGATAGAAATTCATTCGGGGAAAAACCGGGTCGTGCGTCGCATGTTCGAATCCCTCGGCTATCACGTAGTCAAATTGGACAGGGTCTATTTTGCCGGCCTGACGAAGAAAAACCTGCCTCGTGGGAAATGGCGTTACCTGACAGAGAGGGATGTTAATGCCTTGCGGATGGGAGCGTTTGAATAAATTCAAAGATTCAAAAATTCAAAGATTCAAAATTAATGGAACGGACAAAAATTGCAGATGTGTTGAAGATGAGTACGTATGGCGACACCATAGAGGTAAAAGGATGGGTGCGTACGCGAAGAGGTAATAAGCAAGTTCATTTTATTGCCCTGAATGATGGTTCAACCGTCCATAATCTACAAATCGTGGTTGACATTGAGCGGTTTGGTGAAGAGTTTCTGAAACCGGTTACCACGGGCGCCTGCATCCGGGTAACCGGCCAACTGGTACAATCCCGGGGACAGGGGCAAAAGGTGGAGATACAGGCCGGCGAAATGCACGTCTATGGCGGAGCGGATCCGCTGACCTATCCCTTGCAGAAAAAAGGACATTCCCTGGAATTTCTGCGTGAGATTGCGCACTTGCGCCCACGGACAAACACTTTCGGAGCCGTTTTTCGTATCCGGCATCACATGGCTATGGCAGTGCATACGTTTTTTCACGAACGGGGCTTCTTCTATTTCCACACGCCGATTATCACCGGTTCCGATTGCGAAGGCGCCGGACAGATGTTTCAGGTAACGACGCAGAATCTGTACGACCTGAAAAAAGAGGCTAACGGTACTATCTTGTACGACCGCGACTTTTTCGGCAAACAAACCAGTTTGACGGTCTCCGGCCAGTTGGAAGGCGAGTTGGCCGCTATGGCGTTAGGAGCGATATATACCTTCGGGCCTACGTTTCGCGCCGAAAACTCCAATACGCCGCGTCACTTGGCCGAGTTCTGGATGATCGAGCCGGAGGTGGCATTTAACGAAATCGCCGATAACATGCAGTTGGCGGAAGATTTCATTAAATATTGCTTGCAGTGGGCGCTGGATCATTGTATGGACGACATCCTTTTTCTGAGCGAGCGGTTTGACAAGGAACTGGTCGAACGGCTGCACTTCGTGTTGAAACAAAATTTCATCCGTTTGGCCTATACGGAAGGCATCCGGATACTGGAAGAAGCCGTCGCCAAAGGACATACCTTTGAATTTCCGGTCTATTGGGGAGTGGATCTGGCTTCCGAACATGAACGTTACTTGGTGGAAGAGCATTTCAAATGTCCGGTGATTCTGACAGACTATCCGAAGGAAATCAAATCGTTTTACATGAAACAAAACGAAGACGGGAAGACTGTTCGTGCGATGGATGTCCTGTTTCCGAAAATCGGCGAAATTATCGGCGGTTCGCAGCGTGAAGAAGATTACGACAGGCTTTCCGCCCGTGCGAAAGAAATGGAAGTACCCGAAAAGGACATCTGGTGGTATCTTGACACGCGCCGTTTCGGTACGGCGCCTCATTCCGGTTTCGGATTGGGCTTTGAGCGCCTGCTGCTGTTTGTCACCGGTATGGCGAATATCCGTGACGTAATCCCGTTCCCCCGCACGCCGAACAATGCGGAGTTTTGAAGGATGCACGTCAAATTTACGGTTATAACTTAAAGAATAAAGCATATGATGAAAAAAACAAAGTGGTTACTCTGTGTACTGGCATTCTTTATTGTGCCGGTGGCAGAAGCGCAGATTCGTTTTGGCGTGAAAGGCGGAATGAATATTGCTACGGTCAAGTTTAATAAAGAGGTGGCAAACCCGGAAAACATTACCGGGTTTCAGGTGGGGCCGATGTTCGAAATTGTGGAGCCGATTACCGGATGGGGAATTGACGCTGCTGTTTTGTATACACAGAAAGGGTTTGAATGGGACGACAAACGGATCAGGAATGATTATCTGGAAGTCCCGGTCAATTTGAAATGGAAGATCATGACGCCTGTGGTCAAACCCTTTGTCGCCGCCGGCCCTTATGTCGGATTTCGCATAGCCGGAAAGAAGGCCTGGGAAGTAGACAAGCTCTATAATGATGTGAAAGGACAGATTAATGCGGGAAATTTCAGCGCCGGGCTTAACTTTTCGGTTGGGGCTGAACTCCTGAAATGCTTGCAGCTAAGTTTGAATTACGGCTGGGGGTTAACGGATAACTATAAAACATTCGAAGCGAATAATCCGAAGGAATATATCGGGAAAACGCATACGTGGTCGATGTCGGCAGCCGTCTTTTTTTAAGTACATTGAAATACGCCGAAGTCATATTGCCTTTACCGCTGGAAAACACGTATACATACCGTGTTCCGGCAGCGATGGAAGCATCGGTACAGGTGAACTTCCGGGTCATTGTGCCTTTCGGAACCAAACGATATTACACCGCCGTCATAAAGGAAATACACGAGCGCGTACCGGATACTCCCTACGCGCTCAAGGAGATTTTCGCGCTGTTGGATACCGCACCGGTATTGTCTCCCCGGCAAATGGCGTTCTGGGAATGGATGGCATCCTATTATCTGTGTCGGTTGGGCGATGTCTACAAGGCCGCCGTCCCGTCCGGGCTGAAACTGGAAAGCGAAACCGTCGTCACTTGTTATGACGATGCGGAAGCGCAAGCCCCCCTGCCGGCAAAAGAACAGGCCGTGTTGGATGCCTTTGGCAAAACGCTCCGCCTGACTGTTTCCGCATTGGAAAAAAAGACCGGGCTGCACAACCTGATTCCCGTGCTGACCTCGCTGATGAAGCAGGGATTTGTCACGGTCAGCGAAGAACTCCGGCGAGGATTTGTCCCGAAAACGGAAACCTGCCTCCGCTTAGCTCCGGCGTATGGCCGCGAAGAGGATTTGACACCGGTTTTCGCCCAATTACAACGCGCCAAACAACAAGAGAAACTGCTCCTTTCCTTTCTGGAACTGGCGCAACCCTTTCTTCCGGCTTCGTCCGGCGAAATATCCAAAAAGAAATTACTCCCGGCAGCCGGCGTGAACGCTTCCGTGCTGGACGGGTTGCTGAAACGGGGTATATTGACGGTTTGCGAAAAAGCCGTCAGTCCGGCGCCTCTTTCCGTTGAAGCGTTGCAGCCGTTACACGCATTGACCGCCGCGCAACAAACGGCTTGTGATGAAATCCAAGCGGCCTTTGCCACGAAATCCGTTTGCCTGCTGCACGGCGTTCCTTCCTGCGGAAAGACGGAGATTTACCTGCATGTAGCTCTGGATACGCTACGACAGGGGCGGCACGTGCTGTACCTGCTTCCGGAGATCGCCATCACGACGCAGATTACGGAGCGGCTGGCGCAGACGCTCGGAGACCGTTTGCTGGTGTATCATTCCGGCTTCTCCGACCATGAGCGGGTAGAGGTGTGGAACCGGATGCTGCAAGCCCCGCGCCCGGTGTTGGTGCTGGGCGTCCGCTCGTCGCTGTTTCTGCCGTTTACCGATCTGGGATTAGTCATTGTCGACGAAGAACAGGAGCCTTCGTACAAACAGCAAGACCCGGCGCCGCGTTACCATGCGCGTAATGCGGCCATCATGCTGGCTTCCATGCACGGGGCGAAAACGCTGCTGGGGTCGGCCACGCCGTCGCTGGATTCTTTTCAGAACGCACGGATGGGGAAATACGGGCTGGTGACGTTGAAAACACGTTACGGGACAGGGCTGACGCCGCAGATTCATCTGGTCGACGTAAAGGATCTGAGACGCCGGAAGATCATGAAAACGACGTTGTTTTCGCCCCTGTTGAAGGAAAAAATAGATGAGGCATTGCTGCACGACGAACAGGTCATCCTGTTTCAGAACCGTCGCGGATTTGCCCCGATGATGGAATGTAAAGCCTGTAGCCAAGTGTTGCATTGCGTCCGGTGCGACGTCAGTCTGACGTATCACAAGCAAGCGCACCGGCTGGTTTGTCACTATTGCGGGTATTCGATACCGTTGCCTTCCCATTGTCCTTTGTGCGGCGGCGGCGAGATGAAACTGATCGGCTTCGGCACGGAGCAGATCGAAGAAGAAATCGCCGCGCTTTTTCCCGGCGTGAAAACCGGTCGCCTTGATCTCGATACGGCTCGTACACGCAAGGCGTATGCACAGATTCTGGCAGATTTTGAACAGGGGAAAACCCGGATGCTGATCGGCACGCAGATGCTTTCCAAAGGCCTGGACTTCGACCGGGTGAGCGTCGTAGGGATTCTGAATGCGGACAGTCTGATGAATTTTCCCGATTTCCGGGCGCACGAACGGGCTTTTCAGTTGATGATGCAGGTCAGCGGACGCGCCGGTCGCCGCGACAAGCAGGGAGTAGTCGTGATACAGACCTCCCAGCCGGAGCATCCGCTGTTGCAAATGGTGCAGGCATATGATTATGAAGGGATGGCACGCGCCCAGTTAAGCGAACGCCACCTGTTTCGCTACCCGCCCTATTTCAGGATGATCACCCTCGTGTTGCGTAGCCGGAACGAGGCGGTATTGGAGCGCTTCTCCGCGAGTTATGCCGGTTTATTGCAGGATGCGTTGGATATGTGCGTCTATGGCCCGTTTGCTCCGCCCGTAAACCGCGTGCAGACATTGCATATACGACGGATTGTACTGAAACTGGAACGCTCCATGACCATAGCTTCCGTCCGCAACCTGCTGGACAATGCCCGCCGACAAATGCAATCCGACACGGAATCCAAACAGGTATGGGTACACTACGATGTGGACTGAAAAAATTGAGAATTGAGAATGATGAATACTGTAATCATAGTCATTGCGAACGCAGTACGGCGGAATCCGTTCAACCTCGTCATTGCGAGGTACTATAAAAAAATTCAAACAAGTAAAAATGACGGTGGAAAAATGATTTTGGCTACCTTTGCCGATTCTACGGCAAGTGGCAGTAGTTCGATTAATGCTTGATGCTTGTCTGCGAGTCTTG
>JAITPV010000102.1 GCA_031289275.1 Tannerella sp. | reverse complement strand
CCTTTGCCGGTTAAATCCGTTGCAAGCCAGGCCGAATTTAGATTCAGTAATTCGGTATATCTGGACTCGCGCGGCAAATGCCCGGTCGAGATCGGTAAAGTAGTTCCTCCCTGCATACACAAGCTGTCATAGGAATAAGTCCGATAGGCCTTCAGCACCGGATCATAAATACCAAGGGTGATCCCGTTTGTTTCGTCTTCACAAATATTTATATTGCCAACATGTAAGTATTCATTGGGGCCTTCGCCGCGTTTGGCCAACGAAAATAAAAGACTGTCTTTTTCAGTATCGACCACTTTTATAAATCCCTCTTCACCATATATGTCCATTATAAACAATTTATGGTCATAAAATTCCGCAAACAGAGGAAGACCTATAAGAACGGAAAGACTGTCGACGGGTGAAATGTCATTCATTTGTACAGTATCCTTTTTCTTCGAAAACGTGCATGAAGATATGAACAAAAGCAATGTCACCGATAAAATGATTGATTTCAAAATACGTTTCATATAAATATAGTTTTAAAAAATTTCAGCAGCAAAAGTAGCGGTTTCTTTCTGTTTTCCAATGAGAAATAAGGAGGATTTGCTTTTCCCTAAATTCCCTGCTCGAAATTCGAATTACCTGTTCCATAGTTACTGCCATTATGTGTGCCGATTTTGGGACAAATGTAATGTTTTTTTTACATGAACTATTATGATTCAAAGATTCATTTTCCGAATGGACGGGGGTTGTATTTGAGTGATGCGAAACAATCGTCATTTCAAGTCGTTATATCCAAAAGAATTTGTACCTTTGCCGTTACTAATCAGTAAATATTATGACGATAAACAAATTAATACTGGGCGACAATCTTGAAATTCTCAAAACGATGGAGAGCGAAACGGTAGACTTAATCTATCTTGACCCGCCGTTTTTCAGCAACCGCAACTACGAGGTAATCTGGGGCGATAACGGCGAAGTACGCAGTTTCCAAGACCGCTGGGCGGGAGGCATTGACCATTACATTGTATGGCTCAAAGAACGTGTAATTGAGATGCACCGCGTACTAAAACCAACAGGCAGTATTTTTTTGCATTGCGATTGGCATGCCAATGCTTATATCAGAGTAGATATTCTGGACAAGATTTTCGGGTACCAAAATTTCCTTTCGGAGATTATTTGGAAACGTACCTTTAATTCAGGTAGTAGTAAATCCATTGCAAAGAAATTCCCACTAAATACAGATACTATCTTTTGGTATTCAAAAACAAGTAATTATTCCTTTAATAAGATAACACGACCGCTTAATGAAGGCGCTTTAAAACGGTATGATAAAGTTGATGAAGAAGGGAAGCGATTCAAATGGAATCCACTTAAAACTGTTTCCGAAGAAAGATTGGAAAAACTTCTTGAAAGTGGCGAGGCAATGATAACTCCAACTTCAAAATACCCTGTTTACAAACATTATTTTGACGAACAGAAAGGCGTAATCGTTGATAATCTTTGGGACGAAATAGGACAAATTGCAACACAATCCACAGGAGAACGTATCGGCTATCCGACACAGAAACCCGAAGCTCTGTTACAACGTATCATCGAATGCGCTTCCAACGAAGGCGACATCGTTCTTGACCCCTTTGTGGGCGGCGGAACTACCGTTGCGGTAGCGGATAAACTCAACCGGAAATGGGTCGGCATCGACCAATCGGTGGCAGCTGTGAAAGTGACCGACCTGAGATTGCGCAAACAACAAGATATGTTTTCTCAACCCTACGAACTTAAATTGCGTAAATATGATTACAACGTTCTTCGCAATCAGGATGCGTTTGAGTTTGAAACATGGATAATAAAACAATTCGGCGGTACGCCCAATATTAAACAACGGAATGATTTGGGACTCGACGGCAAAGCCGCAGACGGCGCTCCGATACAGGTGAAACGCTCCGACAATATAACACGCGATGTAATTGATAAATTTCTTTCGGCAGTGCAACGATATGATAAGCGATTGTTTGAAAAAAACAAAATCGAAGGCAAACCCGTAGGACATATTATTGCCTTTTCGTTTGGCAGAGGCGCTGTTGCCGAAGTTGGACGACTGAATAGTAAAGAAGGTATTATTATCGACTTGAAAAAAGTGGGTGATATGATTGATTATGGTAACGTACCCAAAGTAGCAATAACATCAAAAGAATTGGAAAACTACAAATATCTCCTTGAAGCCTCTGCCGAAAGCGATTCGGGAATTGAGTTTTATTCGTGGGATTTTGACCACAATCCGGAAGAAGGATTTAAAGCGGATGTGGTGATAGACAAAGACGGAAAACAAGTGAGAAAATTCGAACCGGGCGAACATTGTGTTGCTGTCGAGGCGGTGGACAAGGAAGGATTGGAAGGCTCTAATAAACTAACACTGACAGTAGAAGACCGGAAAGAAAATATCAGTTGAAATCAAAATAATGAAACAATTATGACGATAAACAAATTAATACTGGGCGACAATCTTGAAATTCCTCGTCCCGCAGGATTTGTAATCCGCTAAAAACATTGGCCGTATGATTTATTTCGGATTGCAAATCCGAATGGACGGCGTTGCTTTCATAATGATTTGATTACAGTTCCTTCGGGTAAAACAAATTTCTCGGACGAGACAGACGCATCTTCCTGAATCTCGGTAGCTGTTTCGGTCGCAACAGTCGTCCCGTTGGCAACCGTCTCGGTCTTCAAGCTTATTCCTTTCCACACGTGCGTCGTGATGGTAATCTTCTGACCCATCTGCGTTATCTCTAAGGTATATTTCTTGCAGGGCTTGCCTGCAATTTCACTCTCACCAGCCTCTTGCATCTTGAATTGCTCCATGATTTCGGGAGTGAGGGCTAAATAATTGACCGGCTTTTGTGGTAGCGGAATTTTTGTCGCCACCTTTAAGTCCAAGTCAATGTTAAGCACTGTCGAATCCGTCATAAGAGTTCGGGTGTGCTTGTCCACGCCGACAGTGATACCGTCCTTTACAGTTATCTCTACGGCCTCTTTCTTTCCGTAGTCGTCAAAGTAAGTAGTCACCGCAAGCTTCATTCCCATTGCCACGATCTCCTTTTTGATAATAGCGGTCTTGACCTCGTATCTTTTGGCGTCTTCCGCCGAAAGTGTTATTGTCGCAAGCAACAATAAGCAAACTAAGAGGGACTTCATCGGCGGCCTCCCTGCGTACGCGAAGAATTTCGACGTATCGCTCATTCTGTTTGACAAAATTCGTATCATAATTCCTAATTATTTTATTTCCAAGGGCACAAAGAAACAAGTAATTTTTCGAACTACCAAATATTTTTAAACAGAAGCCATCTTTGCTACTGCTCGTCCCGCAGGATTTGTAATTCTGCGGATTTGTTTCGGACAATTTGAAAGACGCCCGATCAGGTTTGCAGACGTCGGAAACGGTTTCCCCATATGGGGAAAGTACTTTGCAAGGTTGAAATACGCTTTCCCCATATGGGGAAAGTACTTTTCAGGGTTGAAATACGCTTTCCCCAGGTGGGGAAAGTACTTTGCAAGGTTGAAATACGGTTTCCCCATGTGGGGAAAGTACTTTGCAGGGTTGAAATACGGTTTCTCCATATGGAGAAAGTACTTTGCAGGGTTGAAATACGGTTTCTCCATATGGAGAAAGTACTTTGCAGGGTTGAAATACGGTTTCTCCATGTGGAGAAAGTACTTTGCAGGGCTTAAATACGGTTTCTCCATGTAGAGAAACATTTGACGGTTATAAAAACATCACTTATCTTTGCCGTGTAACCCCAAAAATTTCATCAATGACTGGAAAAAAGCGTTTGACAATGGAAACAATAACAGACAAATCAATCGTTGAACTTTGGTTTGCCGATGAAAAAATTTTCATCCTTACCGATGATGGCAGAGAACTTTGGCAATCGCTACTTTGGTATCCACGGCTGAAACACGCTTCCGATGAGCAACGATTGAAATACAATTACGATGAAATAGGTATCCGCTGGGAAGAAATAGACGAAGACATGTCTTTTGAAAGTTTTCTTTACGAAGATCCGGAACCGGTCGGCATTTCACGTTTTTTCCTTTTGCATCCCGAGTTGAACATCTCCGCCGTCGCCCGGCGCATGGGAGTGGAGCAACGTCTGATGATCGCTTACATCAACGGTTCCAAAAAACCGTCGGCCGAACAGGAAAATGAAATATGGGATACCGTCAAGCAAATAGGACGGGAATTGAGTGAAATTTAAAAATTCAACGATTGTATTCATTCTCAATTCTCAATTCCTCTTGTAATCATAACTCTTAATTCTTAACTCTTAATTCTTACTTCTAATTATATCTCTCTTTGCGGCCGGCATCTATCCGTAAGAAGATAAACAATAAAATGGTAAATCCCCAGAGCGACGATCCGCCGTAGCTGAAGAAGGGCAGCGGGATGCCAATGACCGGCGTAAGTCCCAATACCATTCCGATATTAATCGCCAAATGAAAAAAGAAAATGGATGCGACGCTATACCCATATACCCGTCCGAAGACGGTATCCTGTCGTTCGGACAAAAAAATCAACCGCATTATCAGCGCGCCAAAAAGCAGCAATACCGCCGCCGAACCGATAAATCCAAACTCTTCGCCGACGGTGCAAAAGATAAAGTCGGTATCTTGTTCGGGGACATATTTCAATTTGGTTTGCGTCCCATTCAGAAAACCCTTGCCGGTAAATCCGCCGGAACCAATGGCTATCTTCGACTGATTCACGTTATATCCTGCGCCGCCCGGATCGTCTTCCAGCCCCAACGCGACTTTGATACGCATCTGCTGATGACGTTCCAGCATATCGTCGAACACATAATTGACCGAAAATAAAAATCCCACAGACATCAGGGCGAACAGGGCTATCAGGAGATAACTCCAGATCAGATTTTTCAATGAAATAAATATCAAATAACAGACCACCGCCCCGGTGATTCCTACGATCACCCAAACGTAATTGACCGGTATATATAGCGATGTGATAAATCCGGCCAAAAGAGCAAAAACGACCATGCAGAGTATGACCTTCACGACCGTTTTATTTCGGCGGAAGAGCAGCGACAAAAGGAGGGTGATGGCAAGGATCAGCGTCGCAACGATCAGTTCGCCCACCGGAGTGGCGTCAATCATTTCGTCGCCGCATTTGATCACTATCACAAAAAACGCTACGGCGCATACGCTCGCCAGTAAAATGAAACCCGACATGCCTTCGCGGTAAAGCACCAGTACAAATGCCAGATAAACCAGGGCCGAACCTGTTTCCTTCTGCAACAGGATACAAATCATGGGGACAAGAATCAGGCCGGTCACGATGACAAAGTTTTTGAAGGTAAAAAGGTTGAAATTATAACCGTGCATGAACTTGGCTAATGCCAACGCCGTGGCAAATTTGGCAAACTCGGCCGGCTGTATGTGTATCGGACCTACTATCAACCAGGAACGGGAGCCTTTAATCTCCGGCGCAAAAACAATCGTGACCGCTAATAACAGGAAAACAACTGCGTATATCGGAAACGAAAAGGTCTCAAAAAAATCTTTATCCAGCATCAAAAGAATGAAAACCCACAGGAAGGATGTGCCTATCCAAATTAATTGCGACCCCATCCGTCCGGAAGGATTAAACATATTCTCCGAATCGAACTCGTAGCTTGCTCCATAAATGGTAAACCATCCGGCCACTACCATCAGCACATAGATCCCGATGGTATACCAGTCGACCGACTGCCAGACGCTTGTGTTTCTATTATACATGGGTTACAGGCTATATGGGACAATTACTTTATTTAAAACTTCGATTTCTTTGTATATACTTTCCGGTTGCACTTCGCCGTGGAAAAATTTTTCCAGCATCAGCCGGGCTATCGGGATGGCAATGGTGGCGCCGAATCCGCCGTTTTCGATAAAAACGGCAATGGCTATTTTCGGTTGCCGGTAGGGCGCAAAGCCCATACAGGCGGAATGATCTTTTCCGTGCGAATTTTCGACCGTGCCGGTTTTTCCGCACACTTCCACACCCGGCATATTAAGGCCTCCGCATGTGCCCATAAGTACGGCATTCCGCATTCCTTCCGCAATATAGCCATAATGCTCTTCGTCGATGGAAGTCTTTTTCTTGCGGGTGTAAATGGAATCCGGCGGCGTGTCTTCAATCTCCTTTACCACGTGAGGCACGATATAATATCCCCTGTTGGCAATCGTGGCCGACAAATTACATATCTGAAGCGGGGTAGCGCCTATTTCTCCCTGTCCGATGGCGATCGAAATGATGGTGCTTGAGTTCCACCGGTTTTTATAAATGCCGTCATAGACTTTACTGTTGGGGATATATCCGCGTTTTTCGCCCGGCAAGTCAATTCCCAGCGGATAGCCGTATCCCATGGAAACCATGTGTTTTTTCCATGTCTCAAAGGCGTCCTGTATGCTCGGATAGCGTTTCCGGTTATCCAGCATGTCGTGTAAGCCCCAGCAAAAATAGGAGTTGCACGAAGTGGCCAGGGCCGAGATCAGGCTCAGCGGGGAGGCGTGTCCGTGACAGGCCGGTTTGCCGCCACGAAAGGTATAACCGTGTGCACAGGTATACATTTTTTGTGGCGTGATAATGCCTTCCTGTAAAAAAACAAGTCCTTGCGCCGGCTTGTACGTCGATCCCGGAGAATATTGCCCCATAATCGAACGGTCATTAAAGGGTTTTAGGGGGCTACTTTCCAAGGTCTGGTAATTCTTTCCCCGTTGCCGGCCAACCAGCAGCGCCGGATCATACGAAGGCGCCGAGACCAAACAGAGGACTTCGCCCGTTGCCGGATCAATCATCACGATACTGCCTACTTTGTTTTGCATTAATTTTTCCGCATAGGCCTGTAATTCTATATCAATGGACAGTGTCAGGTTTTTCCCGGCACGCGGCGCCATGTCATGTATGCCGTTTTCATACCGTCCCTTGATACGTCCGCGGGCGTCGCGCAACAGGATTTCCATCCCTTTGTCTCCGCGCAGGATTTTTTCGTAGGAACGTTCTATGCCCGAGCGGCCGGAATAGTCGCCCCGTGCATAATAGAGGTCATTGTCCATATCCTTCCTGTCCACTTCGCCGATATCGCCCAGTACCAGTGCGGCATTCGGATAGCCGTATTCCCGGATCGTACGGTTCTGGATATAAAATCCCGGGAATTTATACAATTTCTCCAGTAATATTCCATACTCGTTTGTGGACAACTGATTCATGAAAACTTGCGGAACATAGGATGAATAGCCGGGATTCAATTTCCGGTTCTTAATATCTTCGATCCGTTTACTGAAAAATTCTTTGGTGATTCCAAGCGTGCGACAAAAATCAAGCGTGTCAAAAAGTTGTATTTCCCGCATAATCAACATTACGTCGTAGGCCGGCTGATTATATACCAACAGTTTGTCGTTCCGGTCATAGATCACGCCCCGTGCCGGATAGAGTGTTTTTTTCAGGAAGGCATTACTGTCCGCCCAATTTTTATATTCATTATCCACAAGCTGTAAGGAGACCAAGCGAACGATAAAAATAAATATCACACAGATTACGGACAGGATAATCACGTAACGCCTTCTTTCGTATTTGTATTTTGTTTTAAGCGGTTCCATTTTTCCGGCTTACATTAAACGCTTCCAGTGCAAAGATACACAAGGTGGTCAAAATAACGCTTGCAAAAATACGGATAAGCAAAAAAACGGGATCAAAAAGGGATACCGATTCGACCAGGTACAAAACCAGATGGTGTAAAATTACCAACGCGGTTACATATCGCATAAAAGCGCCTGTACCGAAAGTGTAGTAAGAGGGGGTTGCCTCTTCGAGCCTTTCTTTTTCTACAAACAGTTTCATCACCGGGGGGCGCATGAATCCGATCAGCGAACAGGCGGCGGCATGCATTCCCAGGGTATTGGAAAACATATCTATCGTAAGCCCTAACAGGAATGCTATCCGGATATTCTGCGAACGGCTCATCTGAATCGGGAATTTCACAATGACATAGATGTACAGCATGGGCACCACGACCTTGAATAGATGGATATGATTCAAAACCCAGACTTGCAGCAGTACAAAAACCGTGAAACTGATGATTATTTTAATCGCGTTTTTAATCATTTCTCTTTGCCTCCCGCTCTACCGCCAATCGTTCTTCCTGATAGTGATTCTTCATTACACGCACACTTCTTAACCGTTGAAAATCCGTTGCCAGTTTTACTTTCAGGGAATAAAAGTTATGCTCCCGCGTTTTGTCTGTTTCTACAACCGTTCCTACCCATATTCCGGCCGGAAATATGGCGGAAAAACCGCTTGTGATAACGGTATCTCCTTCATGAAACTCTACATGGTTCGGTAATTCTTCCAAATAAGCATACCGCATATCCCGGCCGTCCCAGGAGAGGGAGCCGTAGAAATCGCCGCCATATAATTTGCAGCTGAGTTTTGATTTCGGATTCAACAAGGGAATGATTACCGAAAAATGCGCTTTCACGGTAGATACAATCCCGACAACTCCCCAGACGGAAACTACGCCCATGTCCGGTTCTATGCCGTCTTCGGCTCCCTTATCAATCGTGATATAATTGGATAACCGGGTTACGCTGTTGTTTACCACGCTTGCCGTAATGTAATGATAGTCTTCGGCGATGGAGTCCGGCATCACATGGTCATAGGCAAGCTGGTTGGATTTCAGGATGTCTAATTGTTGTGCCAGTTCCAGTATTTCCATTTCCAGCAAACCGTTACGCTCAAACAAGCGCTTGTTTTCTTCCCGCAAGCGAGTGTATGACAATACATAGCTCGAAACAGAGGAAACATATCCGACTGCCGAATTGGCCGATCCTAAGAATACATTCCGTTGATACGCATTCGTATGGAATAAAAACGTGAATGAGATCACCTCACATAATATAAACACAAACCAGTGCCTTTTTCCGATAAGGAATTCAAGCAATTTCTGCATACTGAAACTTTTTTGTTCATTTGCTGCCGGACTGTCGTTCTACGCGAATGGTGATCCATGCAGAAAAACGGTAAACCTGCCGGGATTTATTTAATCAGAAAGTTGAATTTATCTATATTCTTCAACGCAATACCCGTCCCTTTAGCTACGGCGTGCAGCGGATCGTCCGCTACGTGGAACGGAATATTTATTTTATCACTGAAGCGTTTATCCAGTCCCCGCATTAAGGCTCCGCCCCCGGTCAGGTAGATGCCGTTTCGTACGACGTCGGCATATAATTCGGGGGGCGTTTGTTCCAACGCGCTCAAAATAGCCGCCTCCATTTTGGAAATGGATTTATCCAGGCAGTGTGCAATTTCCTGGTAGGAAATCGGAACTTCCATCGGAAGCGCGGTCATTTGATTCGGCCCGTGGACAATAAAATCTTCTGGGGGATCATCCAGCGAAGTCAACACGGAACCGACATTAATCTTTATCATTTCCGACGTCCGTTCGCCGACTTTCATATTGTGCTGCCGACGCATGTATTCCATAATATCTGCCGTCAGATCATCTCCGGCGATACGGATGGAGCGGTTGGAGACAATGCCACCCAGGGATATGACGGCAATTTCCGTGGTTCCGCCGCCGATGTCGACAATCATATTCCCTTCCGGAGCTTCCACGTCAATACCAATGCCGATAGCGGCCGCCATCGGTTCATAAATCATATATACTTCCCTCCCTCCGGCATGTTCTGCGGAGTCGCGTACTGCGCGGATTTCTACTTCCGTACTGCCGGACGGGATACAAACCACAATCCGGAGTGGCGGCGAAAACCAGTGATTCTTAAAGTTTATCATCTTGATCATGCCGCGTATCATCTGCTCCGCCGCATAAAAGTCTGCAATCACGCCATCCCGTAACGGCCTGACGGTACGAATGTCACTGTGTGTTTTTCCATCCATCTGGCGGGCCGGAGTGCCTACGGCCAGAACTCTTTCCGTGCGTTGGTCTAACGCAACGACGGAGGGTTCGTCCACGACAATCTTGCCGTCGCAGATGATAATCGTATTCGCTGTGCCCAAATCAATGGCAATTTCTTGTGTAAAAGAGAATAATCCCATATTTTGTTTGTTTTATTTCAGTTAATGTTTAAAGTGACGGATTCCTGTTTTCATCATGCTCAAACCATGTGCATTGCAATAATCAACGGAGAGAGTGTCATTGATGGAACCGCCCGGTTGTATAATCGCAGTAATACCCGCTTTATCGGCAATTTCGACACAGTCCGGGAAAGGGAAAAAGGCATCCGAGGCCATGACTGCGCCGTTCAAATCAAAATGAAACGAGTTGGCTTTTTCGATCGCTTGTTTCAGGGCGTCTACCCGCGATGTTTGTCCGATCCCGCTTGCGCAGAGTTGTTTGTTTTTTACCAGCGTAATGGCATTGGATTTGCTGTGCTTCACCAATTTGTTTGCAAACAGCAAGTCTTCCGTTTCCCGTCCGTCCGGTCTTTTTTCGGTCATCGGTACCAAAACGTCTGCCGTCTGAATACTCAAATCCCGGTCCTGCACCAATACGCCATTTAACAGAGAGCGGTATTGACGGGTTTGTAATCCGCTTTTTTTCCGCAACAGGATAATCCGGTTTTTCTTTTGTTCCAGTATCTCCAACGCATCGGTCATATAATCCGGAGCGATAATTACTTCAAAGAAAATCCGGTTGATTTCTTCGGCAACCGCCCGGTCAATTACGTCATTGGTGATTAATATCCCGCCGAATGCGGAAACCGGGTCGCCGGCCAAGGCATCTTTCCAGGCTTCCACTATCGTTGGGCAGGACGCGATACCGCAAGCATTGTTATGCTTTAAAACAGCAAACGTCAATTCGTCAAATTCATCAATCAACGCGAGCGCAGCATCTATGTCGAGCAAATTGTTATAGGAAATTTCCTTGCCGTGCAACTGATCGAACAAGTCATCGAAATTTCCGTAAAAAATTCCTTTCTGATGCGGATTTTCGCCGTATCTCATTATTTTCGCATCGTCGACTGCCACACGGAAGGCGGCATGGTCATCCTGATCAAAATAATTGAAAATGGCCGTATCGTAGGCGGAAGTAACGGCAAAGGCTTCTTTTGCAAACCAGCGCCTTTCTTCCGTATTCGTTGTGGCGCCTTTTTCTTCGAGCATCGACATCAAGGGCGCATATTGTGCTTCGGAAGCAATAATCACCACATCGTTGAAGTTCTTCGCCGCTGCACGGATCAACGAGATGCCGCCGATGTCTATTTTTTCAATAATGGAAGCTTCGTCCGCTCCCGAGGCTACAGTTTCTTCAAACGGATAGAGGTCTACGATCACTAAATCTATTTCCGGAATGTCATACCGGAGGATTTGTTTTTGATCTTCTGCATGTTCACGGCGCGTCAAAATACCTCCGAACACTTTCGGATGCAAGGTTTTCACTCGTCCGCCCAAGATGGAAGGATAGCCTGTCAGTTCTTCTACCGCTTCGCATGGGATACCCAAAGATTCAATAAACGCTTGTGTTCCTCCCGTAGAGACGAAACGAACGTCTTCCTGATGGAGTTTTTTTATTATTTCGTCCAAGCCTTCTTTATGATATACAGAAACTAATGCTCGTTTTATTCGTTTTTCAACCATCATATTCAATCTTATTTTATTATTCTGCTGTTTTTTCCATGCAAAAGTATTGATTTATTTTGGAATACCGCTTATTTACCGGACAGAAAAGATCGGGAATGAGAAAAATAACCGTTATCTTTCCCTGTCTAATCAAAAAAAATGTCACGGGCCGGGTTGTTTTCACGATACATCGAACAAAAAAGAGCATCAATCATATGCGCTTTCGTCCATGTATACGCATGTTTTTTAATGCAATAAATCTCTGAACTTACTAAATATCCGCTCCCTGGCGGATTGACTCGGTTGAAAATTCTCCGAGGAGGCCAAATCTTTCATTTTTTCCTTTTCCGAGGCAGAAAGTTTTTCCGGAATATACACGCTTACATTAACCAGCAAATCACCCGTGCCGTAACTATTGACCGAAGGCAGACCCTGATTGCGCAACCGGAGTATTTTTCCGGGTTGTGTGCCGGGTTCGATTTTTACTTTTACTTTCCCGTTGACGGTAGGTACTTCAACCGAATCGCCCAGCACCACTTGCGGTATGGTCAGCAGCAAATTGTATATCAAATCGTTCTCGTCACGAATCAATTCCGCATGTTTTTCCTCTTCTATCACAATCAGCAAATCGCCGTTTATCCCTCCCCGCCGGGCGGCATTTCCTTTGCCGCGCATCGAAAGTTGCATCCCCTCTCCTACTCCGGCCGGAATATTCAGCGTAATGACTTCTTCGGACGTCACAATGCCTTCGCCTGCACATGCAGGACATTTTTTGGAAATTGTTTTTCCGGCGCCACTGCATCCGGGACACGCGGACTGCGCCTGCATTTGACCCAGGAAGGTATTGGTGACGCGCGTCACATAGCCGCTGCCTTTACAGGTTGAACAGGTAATGATCGCTTTGTCGTTTTCCGCACCGCTTCCGTGACATTTGGCACAGGATACGTATTTTCTGACTTTGATTTTTTTCTCTACTCCGGAAGCAATGTCCTTTAGCGTCAGTTTGACTTTCACACGCAGGTCGGAACCGCGATGTACGGAATGTCCGTGCGAAGAGCCAAAACCGCCGAAATTGCTGAAATGGCCGCCAAAAAGATCGCCGAACTGGGCGAATATGTCTTCCATAGACATTCCGCCGCCGCTGTATCCGCCGCCGTGCGATGCACCCTCAAGGCCTGCATGGCCGTACCGGTCGTAGCGTTGTCGTTTTTGCTCGTTGCTTAGGATGTCGTACGCTTCGGCGGCCTCCTTGAATTTTTCTTCCGCCTCTTTGTTTCCCGGATTTTTATCCGGATGATATTGAATTGCTTTTTTGCGATACGCCTTTTTTATCTCCTCAACCGACGCTTGTTTATCTACTTCCAGCACTTCATAATAATCTCTTTTTGCCATGTTCTTTCCTTGTTGAATCGCCGGTGATTTTACCGTCAATTTGTTATAATTATTCTCCTACTACTACTTTCGCATGTCTGATTACCTTATCGTACAAGACATAGCCTGTTTGTATGCACTCCAGCACGGTGCCTTTCCGGTTCTCTTCGGGCGCCGGGATGGTGGCAATCGCTTCAAAATGCTCCGTGTCGAACGGCATACCGGTCGCCTCTATCGGTTTGACGCCCTGCTGGGATAAATAGGAGGTGAATTTGCCGTATATCAATTCAATGCCCTGTACGACGGCTGTCAGATCGCTTGTTTGCCGGATGTTATTCAATGCCCGCTCAAAATCATCAATCACCGGTAGCAGATTCGTTAACGCAGTCTCACCGCCGCTCTTAATCAGATCGGCTTTTTCGCGTAACGTGCGTTTCCGGTAATTGTCAAATTCGGCCATCAACCGGAGATAAGAATCATTCCATTCTTTGCATTTCATCTCCAAATCTTCCGTTTTTCCGGCAATTTCCACCTCATTTTCTTCGTCCGCCACATTGTCAGGCCGTTCAACATCTCCTGACGTATTTGCAGCCTCATCCTGCAATTTTGTCACATCCCCGTCCTTCCAATCCGGGGCTGTTTCCCTGTTTTCATTACTCATATTCATTCAAAAAATATTTTATCATTCTCATTTTCATTCTCAAGCAGACAATTTCCGTCGCAACGCCTTCGGAAATCGAACTGCTTTCCTTTATATATTATCAAATATATTGCCAAGGAGTACGAAAAATATTTTTACATTTGCATTCCGAACCATCCATAAAACCGTTTGGTTTGATATTATATAAAATAAGAATGCGTATGAAGAAAGCGATTTTAATAGCCATTTCCGTCTGGAATATAATTACCTTACCTGCCCAACAGGCAGATGTGAGTTGCCGGTTGGGTTTCAGTTACGAAATCAGTAACAACATCCATTGGGGAAAAGATAAGCCGGTGATCATGAAAGTTTATCCCCACTCGCCGGCAGAAACGGCCGGAATAATACAAAACGACATCATCGAGAAGATCGACGGTGTGAGCGTGACGGAAATCCCGATAGATGATGTGGATTCCCTACTCACGGCGACCGAAAACAGCAGGCTCGAACTGACGGTGCGTAATTTTTCCTCGCCCTCCCGGGTCGTTTCCATCACCAAAGAATGTTATTCCAACCGTGCGCTGAACGAAAGTCAGTTAGCGACGGCCTTTGCCATGTATAGCCTGGAACGGACGCACGACCGCCTGTTTATCTGCCCCTTTGTCACGACAACAACGGACGATCCCATTGATTTTTTGCATTTCGGGTCGTTCGACTTTACAGTCGTGGAAGACAGCCGTATTTCCGGCATTGAGTCTACCGTCAATGAAATCCTGAAAACCGAACTGACCCAAAAAGGTCTCCAATACAACCCGCTCAACCCGGACTTTCTGATTCATACCTATTATACCTTTAACGAAAATCCCCGTTTCAAGCACAAAAATAAAGCGGCCAAAGAACAAGCGTCTATTTTTCGTTATGATATCACACGTGACAAAGTGACAGGATTTCCCTTTTACGAATCATCCGCGCCCGAATCCGAAGCGGAATATATTCTGCAATTAGGGATCCGGTTCGTCGACCGGCGTTTTACGGCCGGACGTATTTTATGGGAATGTGAGGCGAACGAAATGATGAGCGCACCCTTTGCAATCAAAGAATATGCCGCCATTCATATCCCCTTGATGTGCATGCAGTATCCCTATGTCAAATACAACCGGAACGCTCAATTTATCCTTACCAAAAAGGCCTATAATTACACCGGTATCAATTACGGTATTTACCGGTTGAACGAAGTGGTAGACGTAGATCCCAACTCCCCGGCCTTCGAGGCCGGTATCCGTCCGCACGACATCATCGAAAAGATCGAAAATAAACGGATGGATCATACGGCCGGAGAATTTACGGCCGCTTATCATCAATTCCTTGCCGGTACGCTGAAATACAGGGATTCGAAAACCCGTTTCACGGACGCCAACGGTTTCCAGGAGTGCATGTATTGGGACCCGTCGAAATATGCCCAAATCACCAAAGCCTTCAACGATGACAAGCATCATATGACCGCTTTTTCCTATTTGTACTTTTTCGAGCCTTATATCAACCGGTCGGGAAACAGTTCCTGCACCTTTGATTTGAGGCGGGACGGTGAAAAATTACAAATCGTGCTGCGTCCCCTGTTTCATTCGGAAAAGACGATTGAATTAAATTAGACCAAAGGCATTACATGAATCATTCATCCGCATTTCTGTGATTTATCCGGAAAATTTTGAATATAAAGTCGGCTTCGACAAGATCAGGCAATTTATTTGCAATCATTGCCTGAGTGCATTAGGGAAAGAGCGCGTGGAAGAAATCGGGTTTTCCGGCGACGCGGCTGTCATTGCCGGACAACTGGCGCAAACGGATGAATTTGTTCACATTCTTCAGGGTGACCGCCCTTTTCCGTCCGACCATTTTACGGATGTGCGCTACGCATTGAAACGCATCCGTCCGGAGGGCACGTTCCTGGACGAACAGGAACTGTTTGACTTGAAAGGTTCCCTGCAAACGATTCACGACATTCTTCGTTTCTTTCGCACCGGCGAAACCGAGACAACCTGTCCCGCATTGACGGCGTTGGCGGGTACTGTTCCGGTCTTTCCGCAACTCATCCGGGAGATCGACGCGATTCTGGACAAGTACGGAAAAGTCAAAGACCAGGCGTCTGCGGAACTGATGCGGATACGCAGAGAAATGACCGTCACGCTCGGCAGTATCTCCCGCAATCTGCAAGCCATCCTGCGTTCGGCGCAGACGGAAGGGTTTGTGGACAAGGATGTCGCCCCAACGATGCGCGACGGACGTCTGGTGATTCCCGTGGCGCCGGCCTTCAAGCGCAAGATACGCGGCATCGTACACGACGAATCGGCCTCCGGGAAGACCGTCTTTATCGAACCGGAAGCCGTTGTCGAAGCCAACAACCGCATCCGCGAACTGGAAAACCGGGAACGGCGCGAAATCATACACATCCTGACCGCGCTCACGGACATGATCCGTCCGCTCGTGCCGGAGATACTGCAATCCTGCACCTTCCTGGCCGAAATAGATTTTATCCGCGCCAAAGCCCTGTTTGCCATCCAAATTCACGCCATCAAACCCACGCTTGCCGACCGGCCGCTGATCGACTGGTCGGCTGCGGTTCATCCGCTGCTTTACCTTTCGCACCGGAAACAAAACAAACCCGTCGAACCGCTGGATATTACGCTCAACGACGACGGGCGGCTCCTGATTATCTCCGGCCCGAACGCCGGCGGGAAATCCGTCTGCCTGAAAACCGTCGGCTTGCTGCAATACATGTTGCAATGCGGCTTGCTGATCCCACTGCATGAACGGTCGAGCGCCGGTCTGTTTGCACGGATTTTCATCGACATCGGCGACGAACAAAGTATCGAAAACGACCTGAGCACCTACAGTTCACACCTGACCCACATGAAGTTTTTCGTCCGGAACGGCCACGAACGCACCCTCTTACTGGTCGACGAATTTGGCAGCGGAACGGAACCGCTGATCGGCGGAGCCATCGCAGAGGCCTTGCTGGAACGCTTCCACCGGAACCGATGCTTCGGAGTCATCACGACGCACTACCAGAACCTCAAGCAATACGCCGGACGGACAGACGGCGTCGTCAACGGCGCCATGCTCTACGACCGGCACCACATGCAACCGCTTTTCAAACTCTCGATCGGTAATCCCGGCAGTTCGTTTGCCATCGAGATCGCCCGCAAAATCGGACTGCCCGAAGACGTCATCGCCGAAGCAGCCGGAAAAGTCGGCGCCGACTATATCGGGATGGACAAGTTCCTGCAAGACATCGTGCGCGACAAACGTTACTGGGAAAACAAACGGCAAAACATCCGCCGGCAGGAAAAGCAGCTCGAAGACCTGACCGCCCGCTACGAACAAGACCTGGCGGCGTTGAACAGCCGGCAAAAGGAGATCATGACAACGGCGAAGGTACAGGCCGAACAAATCCTGGCCGAAGCGAATACCCGTATCGAGCATACGATCCGTGAAATCAAAGAAGCGCAGGCCGACAAGGAACGCACCAAATCCGCCCGCAAGACGCTGGATGCGTTCAAAACCGCCGTCCTCGCTCCCGGAGAAGACGACGAACGGACGCTTCGCAAGATGCACAAACTGCGCGAACGGCAGGAGGGCAAGAAACGCCTCCCCCCTCAACCTCCGTCTGCCCCGGCGCCGGCTTCCGGACAGGAAGCGCCGGCCGTCGGCGACGCCGTGCGCCTGAAAGGACAACTGCCGGTCGGCCTCATTCTCGAAATAAACAACAAACAAGCCGTCATCTCGTTCGGCATGATTAAAAGCACGGTCAAAATCGACCGGTTGGAGAAAGTCAGCCGCGAACTGCTCAAAAAAGAAACCCGGCAACACACCTTTATCAGCCACCGGACGGCCGACGAGATGTACGAAAAGACATTGACCTTCAAGCAGGAGATCGACGTGCGAGGCATGAGGGGCGATGAAGCCCTGCAAGCCGTCACTTACTTTATCGACGACGCCATCCGGATTGATGCCCGTCGCGTACGCATCCTGCACGGCACCGGCACCGGTATCCTCCGGCAGTTGATACGCGATTATTTACATTCCGTGCCCGGCGTCAAACAGTATCAGGACGAACATGTGCAGTTCGGAGGGGCGGGAATCACCGTCGTTGAACTGGAATAAATCAAAGGTTGGGACGGCACGACTGGATGGCAAATCCAGTCGGACGGGGGAAGACGCTACGCCGAACGCGGGCATGGACGGCGGAAATCCGTCCGGCCTCGTCATTGCGAACGCAGTGAAGCAATCGCCTATACAACTAAAGGAATTGAGAATTGAGAATTGAGAATGGAGAATTAGAAAATGTAATCATAACTCTTAATTCTTAACTCTTAATTCTTACTTTCTTCGGCGACTGCTTCGTACCTGCCAATGACGGGTGGGCTAGTCAGGGAAAGCTTGGTGTGTCGGGAAAAGACCGGAGGTCTTAATGTGAATAACCCCCAATGAAGCGTAGCGATTGGGGGATAAGCGATCATCCATACATACTACAACCTGAAAGGTTGAATAATTCTGCT
>JAITPV010000080.1 GCA_031289275.1 Tannerella sp. | reverse complement strand
GCTGGTCTTGATTGCTTATGTCTTTTCGGCGGGAATCCTGAATGCGTATAATTTCATGGATGGCATCAATGGGATTACAGGCTTGTACAGTTTATCCGTCCTGGCCGGACTGCAATATGTAAATTGCCGTATAGTGGCATTTACGCCTCCCGATTTTATCAATTATGCAATCGTGGCCTGTCTGGTTTTTTTGTTCTTCAACTACCGGAAACACGCCAAATGTTTTGCCGGAGACGTCGGCAGTATGGCCATTGCTTTTTGGATCATGGTCCTGTTGTTTCAATTGATGATCGCAAGTGGCTCTGTTCGCTGGATTTTATTTCTGGCTGTTTACGGGGTGGATTCGGTGGCTACAATTTTGCACAGGATCTATTTGAAACAGAATATTTTTCAGGCTCATCGCATGCACTTTTACCAGGTATTAACGAACGAACGCGGCATCTCCCATTTGAAAGTTTCCGCCTTATACGCTATGGTTCAATTAGCTATCTGCGGTGTAGTAATCTATTCATACATTCATTATCGATGCTATGACTGGATTATTGGAGTCGGCATTATCTGTAGCCTCTCGCCGGTTTATTTGTTAAAGTTTAAATGGTTGCATTGGAAACAGCGGAAAAATGCTTAATTTTGGCCGCGAAAATAAACAGGATTAAAAAGTGAATTGAATATGATAAGGAAATGGATTGGATTTAGTATGTATGTACTGCTATTGTCTGCTTGCGGATCGACAAAAGAGATAAGTTATTTGCAGGACGTGAATGTATTGAAAGAACAAGCCATTGAACAAAAATATGAAGTAATCATTCATCAGGATGATTTATTATCTATTTATGTGAACAGTAAAAATCCGGAGCTGACGGCGCCGTTTAATATGCCGATGGTTTCTTCCCAAGTCGGTTCCGAAGTTTCTTCTCCTCAACGTGTATTAGGTTATCTGGTGGACGTAAACGGGTCTATTGAATTTCCTGTTTTGGGAAAGATTCAGGTGGAAGGTCTTACCCGGCTTCAACTGACGAATTTGATTAAAAACTGGATCATACGGGAAAACCTGATAAAAGACCCGATTGTAACCGCTCAGTTTTTGAATTTCAAGATTTCCGTGATGGGAGAAGTGAATCATCCCGGTTCGTTTACCGTTACGGGCGACCGGATTACGCTGCTGGAAGCCTTGAGCATGGCCGGCGACCTGACGATTTACGGCAAGCGAAACCGGGTGGCTGTGATTCGTGAAGAACAGGGAGAACGTACCATCCTTTTCCACGATCTGCGTTCGGTAAGTATCTTTGACTCGCCCTGTTATTATCTGCAACAGAATGACATTATATACGTCGAGCCAAACCGCTCCAGGGCAGCACAGAGCCAGATCAATCAAAACAATTCGGTCGGTGTTTGGTTATCGGCCGTGTCCATATTGACCTCCGTTGCCGCTTTGATTGTAAATATCAATAAGTAATAAGTTGTCATACAGAGATAAAATCATGGAAGAAAAGCAAGATATGTTAGACAATGAATCGGGAGACGGAAACGCCTTTTTGCTGAGCGACCTGTTGCTTTTTATCAAACAGAACTGGTACTGGTTTGCGGCCTCTGTCGTGCTGTGTTGCGGAGTAGCCGGAATCTATCTGTTACGGGCGCCGAAAGTATATACCCGTACCGCGTCGGTATTGATAAAGGATAACTCCAAAGGCGGATCCATCAGCGAATCCGCCGCCTTCGATGACTTACAGATATTTAATGTGGTACGCAATGTGGACAATGAACTGTTAGTCTTCAAATCAAAACAGTTAATGTCCAATGTCGTCAAGCGTTTGCACTTGGACATCAGCTATACGGTAAAAGAAGGATTGCGGACAAAGGAATTATATATCCGTTCCCCCCTCATCGTGCAGTTTCCGGAGGTCGAAGACAGGCAAACCTTTTCGTTGACAGTCACCCCCCTCTCCGGTAAAAAGGCGCTGATATCCGGTTTCCCCGGAAATCCGGGCGAAGAAATCACCGTGCAGTTAAATGATACCGTGATGACCCCCATTGGAAAAATCATCGTCACTCCCTCATTATATTATACGGACGACTGTTTTGACCGGCCGATAACCCTTACCAAATATGATATGGGAAGGATCACTCCCGTGTACAGTAATGCGCTACAGGTGGCGCTGGCGAATAAAACGTCCACCATTATCAACCTGACATTGAATGATGCTTCCACGGCCCGTGCGGAAGATGTCCTGAATACATTGATTGCCGTTTATAACGAAAATGCCATCAATGACAAAAATCAGATCATGATGAATACCTCGGCTTTTATCAACGAGCGTTTGATTGTCATTGAAAAAGAATTGGGGAATGTAGATACGGACATAGAGACGTTCAAACGTGAAAACCGCCTGACGGACATTCACTCCGAAACAACCATGTATCTGCAGGAAAGCAGCCAATATACGCAGGACGAATTGAGTCTGGTAAGCCAGCGATCGCTTGCTGTTTATATTCGTAACTATCTGACGGATCTATCCAAAACAGCCTCATTAATACCTTCCAATACGGGAATTTCGGACGCGAATATCGTGACACAGATCAATGAATACAACGCGGCGCTACTCAAGCGAGACCAGCTGATCCGTAACAGCAGTGACCGCAATCCGGTGGTAATGGAACTGAACCATTCACTGAGCGCCCTGAAACAAACGATTATCCGGGCAATAGACAATCTGATCGAAGGATTGAATATCAAAATCCGGAATACCCGTTCACGGGACAGGCAAACGGCGGCCCGGATTGCGGAAGTGCCCGCACAGCAAAAGCAGGTTTTATCCATCGAACGCCAACAAAAAATCAAGGAAGCGCTCTACCTCTATTTACTCAATAAACGGGAAGAAAACGCCTTGTCGCAAACCATCAGCGAAAGCAATGCCCGTATCATAGATGCGGCCGCCGGTAGTAATTTGCCCGTTGCCCCCAAGAAAAGCACCGTCATGCTCTCTGCGTTGCTATTGGGACTGGGCATTCCGGGCGGAATTTTCTGGACACGCTCCATGCTGAACACCAAAGTGCTCAAACGGAAAGAAATAGAAGACGCCGTAACCCTTCCTTTCCTGGGCGAAATTCCCTTGCGCGACAGGAACAGCCATGATGAACTGGTAGTACTTGAAAACAGCAGCGAACCCATCGCCGAAGCCTTCCGCATGATCCGTACCCGAATCGAGTTTATGCGGCCAAAAGTCGATCCCCTGCAAGTAATCCTGTTCACCTCCCTGAATCCGAAAGAAGGCAAGACCTTTGTTTCTAAAAACCTGGCGCTAAGCATCACCCTGACGAAGAAAAAAGTAATCCGGCTGGATTTGGACATCCGTAAAGCCCCCCCCGCCTCCGAACCTCCGAAAACGGGAATCGCCAACTACCTGTCCGGCGAAACAAACGAGATCGGAAGTCTCATCCGGCGCATACGGATCACCGGCCAACAAACGTTGGACATCATTTCTTCAGGCTCTGCCCCTCTCAATCCGGCCGAACTGCTGCTAAGCGACCGTTTGGACAGGTTGATAAACGTATTGCGCAAGCATTACGATTACGTAATCGTAGATAACCATTCATACGGAACCGTAGCGGATGTTGACATTGTAAGCAGGATGGCAGACCTGACTCTGTTTGTCGTCCGGGCAGGCGTCCTGGACAAACGTCAACTCCCGGAACTGGAAAAGATATACAAACAGGAAAAATTCCGTAATATGGGTATAATATTGAATGGAGCGACTGAATAAATACCCTGAAAAAAGTTTCCGTCATGTTTTTTCGCGACGAAACGGCTTCTGCTTTTTCCGATTCATGTTTTTTCGTGACGAAATGGACTCAACTTTTCCCGATTCACGTTTTTTCGTGACGAAACGGACTCAATTTTTCCCGATTCACGTTTTTTCGCGACGAAACGGCTTCAATTTTTCCCGATTCATGTTTTTTCGTGACGAAACGGCCTCAGCTTTTTTTGATTCATATTTTTTCGTGACGAAATGACCTCAACTTTTTTTCATTCGCATTTTTTCGTGACGAAACGGACTTGAAAAAATTTGATGCAGTACAACATGATCTGAAGACGCACCTTTGAAAAAGAATTTATATGGAAAATGATATTGAAATACTTTATTAATAATGAAAATGAAAATGAAACGAATTACTTTACTTATTTACTCATTACCTGACAGTGTTCAAAACCCTGTCAGGGTTATCCGCGATTGCGATGGCAGGTATCTTGGGGACACGGAGTGTTCAATCCGAATAACCCCCAATGAAGCGCAGCAATTGGGGGCTGCACGGGTGCATGGCCTGCTACATGGTTACCATAACACACCCCCTACCCCCTCTCAAGAGGGGAGGATATCGGCGAGCATCGCCGTGTCGGGAAACGGACGCGCAAACGCTACCAACAAGGGGGCTTGCCCCCTTGCCGAACGGGGGCGTCGAAGCGCAGTTGTTAGTAATACCGGCAATCATCCCAGTATTCTTTCCATCTTTTCTATCGAACAAAAACCAATCGTTTCCAATGTAGCGAGGCTCGCCGATGCCCCTCCCCTCTTGAGAGGGGGTAGGGGGTGTGTTACGGTATCCGCCGCAGTGACGACGCT